>JBBSFL010000079.1:0-11603 GCA_038238735.1 Fimbriimonadales bacterium
CCCACGACCTCACCACAGTCCGCTTCCTGGCCGACCGCGTCGCCGTCATGTATCTCGGCAGAATCGTGGAAGAGGGCCCTACGGAAGAGATCTTCACCGATCCCCGCCATCCGTACACACGCCTGCTCCTCGACTCCGCCCCGAGCCTCGACAAGCTGATGATCTTGCCGGACGCCCCTCCCGGCGAGATTCCTGATCCGCGCACTCGCTTTATGGGATGCCGCTTCGAAGGCCGCTGTCCTAACGCCCGCGATAACTGCCGGAAGGAGGACCCGGGCCAAACCTCCGAGGGGTCGCGACGCTATTTCTGCTTTTATCCCGATCCCGCGGGGCAGAAGACGGCAAACGCACGTCCTTAACATTAGGCCGCCATTCTACGAATGGACGCTCCGCGCACCCTGCGACAGAGACAACGCCTGAACCGCGCGAATGGAATCGCTCAGCCACAGCCGCCAAACTTTTGACTCCGCCCTTCGGGCGCTGGAGCACACTTTGCTGGAAATGGGCAGCTTGGCCGAGATTGCCGTCGGAAGGGCGGTCGAAGCTCTGGTTCAGATGGACCCGGCACAAGCGATGGACGTCATCGAGCGCGACGACGACATCGACGACATGCAGCAATCCGTCGAAAACGAGTGTATGCGCCTCCTCGCCCTGCAGCATCCCATGGCGGGAGACCTCCGCACTGTCGGCACAGCATGGCGAATGGTGACCGACATCGAGCGAATCGGAGATCTCTCCGTCGACATCGCAAAGATCACTTTGAAGATCGAGCGCGAACTCGGCAGTGCCGACTACATCGACCTGCGCCACATGTCGAACTTGGCCCGCGCCATGCTGCGCGACGGCCTCGAAGCGTACGTGAAGCGTGACGAGACGAAGGTCGAGGCGATCTGCGCCCAGGACGACGAAGTCGATGAGACCTACCGGCAACTCCGCGCTCAGATCCACGACCACATGCGATCGAACCCCGACGAAGTTGTGTCTGGTTCGTGGCTGATTCTTGCCATCCACCACCTTGAGCGCATCGCCGACCACGCCGTCAACATAGCGGAGCGCGTCCATTTCATGGTCACCGGACGCTTGGAATCTATCAACTCCTTTCGCAATCAACCCTAGGCGCATCCAATTGACGGAGGTCATCGTCCTGACATTGACTCGATGCTGCCACTTCTTCCCTATCTGGTGCCTTTCGCCCTACCCTGGATGCCCTGCATCGAACTGGTGGGGACCGAGGGCCAGCCCGAGTTGCGGGTTGTCCTTTGCGAAGGCGGTGCCGTCGAAGCTAACGCCGTTCTCTCGCTCCAAGCCCGAATGGAGGATGGTGATCAGCGTCCGAAACTCGATTCGGATATGCGCGGACTGGATCTGATCCTGCAACCAGGAGACGCCACCAACGACCCGCTGCTGGAGCGAGCGCTTCAGGGCCTGGGTCCCGGAGCGGTCTGCGTCACCTTCGGCTCGTTCGAAGGCTCCTACCTCGCTTGGCCCACCAACCGCATCCTTCCCGAGCAAGGTTCGCTCGCGCTCGTCATCCGGGTGCTCAAGGCCCGCCAGCTTCCCCAGAGGTAGAATCCGCCCATGCTGGTCGAACTCAAGGAACTGTGGAAGTTCCGCGAGCTTTTGATTAGCATGGTCCAGCGCGATCTTAAGATACGCTACAAGAACTCCTTTCTAGGATTCTTCTGGTCCCTCCTCAATCCGCTCATTACGGTGCTCGTAATGACTGTAGTTTTCAAGAATTTCCTCGGCAACGATACGAAGAATCTGAGCGCCTATATCCTAGCCGCCTATCTGCCGTACATGTTCTTTCAGCTATGTCTGATGGACTCGTCGCAGACGATCCTCACAAACATCACAATCATTCGTAAAATCTACTTCCCGAGAGAGATTCTGCCGCTTGCCTCGGTTATCAGCAACTTCATTCATTTCCTCCTCGCGCTGCTGGTTTTCTTTCTCTTCTTGCTGGGAGTTTACATCTCCGACCGAACGCTTTCGCCCTTCCAATGGACGACCCTCGCTTTGCCTCTCCTCCTGCTGATTAACTTGATGCTTGCCACCGGCCTAAGCCTGTTTATCAGCGCGCTGAACACCTTCTATGAAGATGTGAAGTACATCGTTAGTGTTTCCCTGTATCTGCTCTTTTTTCTCTGCCCGATCATGTACTTTAGCGAAGGGGTCTATGCGAAGTCGATGCAGCATGGGGGGCTCCTTCTCTACCGGCTCTACCACCTCAATCCGGTCGCCATGCTTTGCACGGCTTACCGCAAGGTCCTCGTGGCGCCCCAGCCCGTGAGCGACCATGGGAGCATCTACGCGCCCCTGACTCTCGACTGGGTTCTGCTAGGGGTTGCCGGCGTCATCTCCTTCCTCGTTCTCGTGGGCGGCTATGCCACTTTCAACCGCCTGAAGTGGAAGTTCGTGGAGCGTCCATGAACGCGATCGAAATTCGCAGCCTGTGCAAGGAGTTCACGCTCAGCAGCTCCGGCGCGGCTTCCTTCAAGACGATGCTCCTCTGGTGGAAGCGCCGGCATGTGGAGCGGCTTGAAGTTCTGAAGAGCCTCGACCTCGACGTCGCGAAGGGTGAATGCGTCGCCGTCATTGGGCGAAACGGAGCCGGCAAAAGCACCCTCCTCTCTCTTCTCGCCCGAGTTTACAAACCGACCAGCGGAAGCGTCCAAATCAACGGACGCCTCGCTCCTCTCTTGGAGCTCGGCGCAGGCTTCCATCCCGACCTCTCCGGACGCGAAAACGTGTTCTTCAACGGCATCATCCTCGGCCTTACCCGCAAGGAGATGCGCCTGAGGCTCGACCGCATCGTCGAGTTCGCCGAGCTCGAGCGGCATATCGACGCGCCGGTCCGCACTTTCTCGAGCGGCATGCTCGCGCGCCTTGGCTTCTCAGTGGCCGTCCACGTCGATGCGGAAGTCCTTCTCGTCGACGAAGTTCTCGCCGTTGGCGACTTTGAATTCGAGCGAAAATGCTACGCGAAGATCGACGAGTTCCGGCAAGCCGGCGGAACCATCCTCTTCGTCTCCCACCAGATGGACGCGGTCCGCCGAGTTGCCGACCGCTGCGTATGGCTCCAAAACGGCGAGATCCGGGAGATCGGCGCTCCCGACCAAGTCATTGTCCACTACGAACAGGGCGACGCGGCCCATGGCGTGGAGCCGTCAGCACACGAGTAAATAGAGCCACCTGATTCCGAAAACGTGGGGCCAATCCGAGGGTCAAGAGAGTGGGAATCCCCCAGACGATTACTCGAAGCAAGGCGCCGATTCGGTCGAGGAGCCAGCAGGCGGAAGCGGACAGCCACCCATAGTGGATCGCGAAGTACAACTCCTTCCCTCGGTTGTAGCGAGCCACCCCCAGCCACCGATTCACGCCCGCGCTGCTCGATCCCAGTTCGTGGGTGAAGCGCGCGGCGGGCACCCACAGGATTTCGCCGTGCCGGCGCAATCGAATACATAAATCCGTGTCCTCGCAATATAGAAAAAACCGCTCGTCGAAACGAGCCAGCGGACGGATCATCAGGCACGCCCCCATAATTTGCGGAACCACCCGAGGCGTCACGCCGCTCTCGCGATACAGTTTTTTCGTCATCCAGTAGCTCGGGAGGATTTTCTCCATGAAGAACTGCTCGGAAGCGACCGCCCGCGTAGTCAAAGAGTCCGCCACGCTCTCCTGCAAGCTTCCATCCGGATTCAAAAGCATGCCTCCGACGGCAACCACGTTCAGTTGATTAGTCGACTTCCAATGCTTCGGCGGCCCCACACATCCGCGCCCAAACATCTCGCCCTGCCCTGTAAACGCCAGTGCCAAAAGACCGATCGCCCGGGGTTCGGCGTAACAGTCGCTGTTCAAGAACAGAACCAGCTCACGCCGGGCGACCGCCATGCCCTGGTTGTTCGCGGCCCCGAAGCCGACGTTCTCCGAATTCCGAATCAGTTGCGCTTTCGGAAACTCCGAAGCCACCATGTCCGCCGACCCATCCGTCGAAGCGTTGTCGACCACGATCACTTCGTGCTCAGGCTCGATGCACGAGAGGCACCGCCGTAATTTGTCGATGGTGTTGTAACTCACCACGACCACCGAGACGTTCGACGGCGGATTCACACCTCCCATGCTACAATGTTGGCTCCCATGTCGAATGAAATACTGGTCACATCCGAGGGTCTGGCCAAGCTCAAGACCGAGCTCGAAGAGCTGAAAGGACCGAGCCGGATGCGCATCGCCGAGGCGATCCGCGAGGCCAAATCGCACGGCGACCTGCGGGAAAACGCCGCCTACCATGAGGCGAAGCTCAACCAGACGCGACTTGAGCAGCGCATCGCTGAGTTGGAAAAGGCGGTAATGACGGCAAAGGTTGTCGAGCGAAGCTCCGACAGCGGCGCCCAGCTCGGCAGCCTCGTCAAGCTGCGAGACATCGAATACGCGGAAGACCTAACCGTGAAGCTGGTTGGCGCTTTCGAAGCAGACCCTTCAACGGACCTGATCTCGATCTCTTCCCCGCTTGGCGAGGCGCTGATGGGCAAGGAGCCCGGCGCGGAAATCACGATCAATGCGCCCGGTGGAACTCAACGTTATAAAATTCTTGCCGTAGACTGAAGGATATGCGCTGGACCTGCCTCTTGCCGCTCGCTCTCTTGCTGGGCGGCTGTTCGGGCGAAGACGCCTCGATCACCGGCGTGCTTGGTCCTGCGCCCAAGGTCGCCGACATCGGCGAACCGAGATTCGACGCCCGAACTCCTCTCGCAGTGGTTGCCGAGAATGGACAGTTGCGACTGGGAGGGTCCCGGCTGGAGGCGATCAAGGCTTTCCCGAAGCCGGATCTGGCTAACCAAGTCTCCGACCTCCCTGCCCTTCTCCGGGGCCAGAGCGGCTACTCGGCTGAGTCCTGGACATACGGGAATAGTGGATTCGGCACGATCATGTACGGCGACCGGGTCGCCCTCGCAACCCGAGTCACAGAGAAGATGACCGAAGATCAATTTAGGACGCTGGTGGACGACACGCGGCGAGCCAATGGCAACGAGCGAACCCCAGCCATCGGCGGCCGCTTCGCCCGATACTACTTCTGGCAAAGCGACGACCAGCGCCTGATGATCTGCGGGTTCCGGGCTCCAGATAGCAGTTGGACCTCCACCGTGGCCTTGGGCGAGAGTCCTCTCATGGACGCGCTCGGCATGTCCGAGGAGCGGGCCAACGTGGACAAAGACTCTGCCGACGCTGCGCTCGGCGAGTACTACCAAAAGCAAAAAATGGACTTGCCGCCAAAGCCCCCCGCCCCAGGATCGCAGCCGATTGCCACGCCAACGCCGGGCGGGTTCCTGCACGGCTTCGGGGGCTAGACCGCCTTTCGCTGGTCCAACCGTCGAAGCACTTCGCGGGAGTGCTGAAACACCATCTCGGTCAATGGGCTCCAGTTGTGATACAACGCGGGCAAGTCCTCCAGGGTCATAAACTGGCGCCCATTGGACTCCTCCGCCATCCCGATCTCAACGAGATTGGATACGTGTCCGACATAGCAATCTGCCCACCGCACTTCCCGGCGCTCGGAAATCTGATACGAGCCGATGTACTGCACCGCATCCAAGACGATGCCGCCCTCTTCCACCGCCTCCCGCAAAACCGCTTCAGCGCTCGACTCATCCGGCTCCACTCGCCCGCTCGGTACGCACCACCCGCGGCCGACGATGTCGCAGACGGCCACGCGGTCCTCCTGCCAAGCAAAAACCAGCGCTGCGAAAGCCCTCAAGGGGGGACGAAAGGGCGCCGGAAAGAACTGGAGCCGCTGCCGGCCATAAACGCCCGAGGGAAATCTCTTCACGGCCGAATCACGACCTTCCCCAGCACTCGATCAAGTTCGACCGGGCCGAACGCTCTACTGTCCTCAGAGACCGCCCGATTGTCTCCCAGCACGTAAATGCACCCATCCGGCACCTTGAACGGTCCTTGCGCCAGGGTCCAAGAGCGAGGCGCGTTGTACCAATCGACCGTTTCGCCAGGCATAAAGGCGACGCGTTTGATGATATAGCCCGTGCTCGCACCCGGGTCCCGCAAGACGACGATGTCCTTCTTGCGAATGTCGCCCACGAGCCAATAGGCTCGGCTCGCCCAAACTCTTTGACCCGTATGAAACGTCGGAAGCATTGACGGACCCGACACGATGACTGCGTTGAAGTTACGCTGGAAGAAGATCACGAAGGCGAGGATAAGAAGGAGGGTCGCGCCAAAGCTTGTAAAGGCTCTCTTCTTCGACTTGCGCATTCCTGTCTCTTTGCCCAGTAAGGCGGAACGAAACCGTCCGCTATACTCTAAGGCCCGGTTCTCATTATCGGCATCCTAGTGATGAAGCCTCTCCTAGACAGCATAGCTCAACACGCGCCGGAGTTTATCTTGGCTTTGACGCTGGCCTGCCTCATCCTAGGCGGCCTTGCGGTACGTCAGAACACCCGCCACCGAAAGCTCCAATCTCGCTGGAAGCAGATATTCGATGGGGCGCGAGGGGATAACGTCGAGCGAATGCTCCTGACCCACCTCCGCGATCGCATGGAGATCGAAGCCCGGCTCGACACCTTGGACTCGCAAGTGAGCAGCCTAACGACGGATATGCGTAGCGCCAAACGCTTCGTCGGCCTCGTGCGATACGACGCGTTCGAGGACGTCGGCGGGGGCCAGAGCTTCGCGCTTGCGATCTATGACGAGCAGGGCGACGGGGTCATCGTCACGAGCGTTGTCGGCCGGAGCGACTGCCGCGTCTACTCGAAGCCTCTCGTCCGGGGTCGTTCCGAACGAAATCTATCTCAAGAGGAGCAGCGGGCGATCAAGGAAGCCCGGGAGTCTGGCCCTAAAAGCCTGCTCTCACCGTAGGACAGCCTATGACGGAAAGCGGTCAAGAAGACGCCGTCCTCATCGAGAGGTCCCAGCAAGGCGACCGAGCGGCCTTTAACGCCCTGATCGTCAAGCACGAGGAGCGCGCCTACCACTACGCCTTTCGTTTAACTCGAAACCAGGAAGAGGCGTCGGACGTTGTCTCCGATGCCTTCGTGCGGATATTCAATGCGCTCAAAAACTTCAAAGGCAACAGCTCGTTCCCCACGTGGATGTACCGCATCCTCACTAACTGCTTCCTCGACATCCGCAAGAAAGACAAATCCAAGCTGAACGTTTCTCTGGAGCAAAGCATGCAGGGTTCGGATGGGGAGATTGTGCGCGAACCAGCAGACCGCGGACCCGGCCCTCAAGAGCAAACGGAAAAGAGCGAGAGGCAGGCTGAAATGGAGTCCGCCGTCAATTCCCTGCCTGAATACCAAAGGGCGATGATTGTAATGTATCACGCGGAGAACCTGTCGTACGACGAGATCGCCGCAGCTTTAGACCTACCGGTTGGTACGGTCAAGAGCAGGCTCAATCGAGCCAGGTTGGTTCTCCGGGAGCTTCTTCTCAAGCACGAGGAACTTTTCCACACATGAGGAGGTCCAAGTTTTTGAGGACATCGCGAATAAGGCGAGGTCTGTCCGAGGAGCAAGCAGGGAGAGCGCTTGTTCGCTAGGTCTAAAAAGCGTAGCGTCATTTATCGTTGTCCCTAACCCGAAGACGGGCCTTAAATTTATGAACCGCGAGAAAGCACGAGAATTCTTTTCCTCTTATGCCGAAGGCAGCCTCGACGCTGGCCTTCGAAGCTCCTTTGAGCAAAGGCTCGGAAGCGACTCGGATCTTCAGAGAGAGTTCAATTCCTTCCGTCGCTCCTTCGACGAGCTCGATGGCCTGCGCTTCGTGTCCTCCTCGGTTCCCGGCGACCTCCATGACAAGATCGCGGCTCGCCTCGACCTGCATGTGTGGCAGCAGAAACAAGCTGCCGCGCCGGGATGGACGGGCTGGCTCCGAAACCTAGCGATCGGCGGAGTGGCCACGGCGGCCGTCGTCGGCGCGGTGCTTTCGATTTTCAACCATGACACCAGTGCGTCGGCCGCGAACTTGATCGGTTTTACGCCGAACCAGCTTCAAGCCTCTCCTGTCAGCTCGCAAGATCGCGACGTGCGAGTTCGCTATCTGGCTACGGGCAAACACCTGGTGACCGTTACTTCTGGATCGACCCAGCTTCGTCAAGATTCCTTGACGGCGAGCGAGCGATGGGAAACGACGCTAACGAACAACCAGCCGCATTCGGCCCTTTTTAAGGTTCAAGTTTCCGATGGTGGCGGCGATCTCGAAGTCGCCGTGCCCGGCAAAGCCGGCTCCCATTCGAAGGGCGGCGAAGGCACCGTTGAAGATCTAGCGAAGGCTCTCGCGGAGACCTATCGCGTACCTGTCATTCTCTCCGGTCACAATCTCGCCCAGTCGGTCAAATGGAAGTTTGAAGGCGCAGAAGTGTCCGAAGCAGCCGGTCAGGCGCTCACGGCACGAGGCTTTACGGTCGAGGTTAAGGGCGGCAACGCAATCTGGATCACTCAGAACAACTAGCGATTCGCCTTTTCCAGGTGTGCCGTTGTCTGGCTCATCTGCTCGACTAACTTTGCTTGCAGCTGGTCTGCCTCCCCGGCCACGGAGACGAAAGGCGGCACGGAATCGTCGGCGCCCGCGACGAGCGAGGCGCTCGCTGTTGTCCCAAAAGCGGGAGACTTCCCGATGTCTTCGATCGCCAAAGGCGTCTTCTGCTGGCGACGAATCCAATCGAGGTATTGCCTCTTGGCCAGAGTCTCAAGCCCACTGACCGGACGCTGGTCGGCCTGCAAATCACAGATTGTGCGCCGAACGGTTTCCAACGTGGGTTTCGAAAGTTTGGGCAAGAGTTCGTCGATTGTCTTAAGGCAAAGCCTTTGCTGGGCAGCCGAGGACAAGACGCTATGCAAGTCGGAGAACTTCCCCGCTTCACTCAGCCTTAGGGCAAGGATCATATCCGCTGCCGCGCTCTCGCTGTCTTGCGCCTTCGCGCTTCGAAGGCCGAAGCGGCTTAATCGTCGCGCGAACATCGTCTTGCATTCAAAAATCGAGGCCTTCAGACCATCGATCGTCGAATCGTCGAAGGCGATGGGCGGCAAATCCTTGAGCTTCCCTTCGTCGATCGCCTTGACCCAATCCCCAGCCACCAAGCGTAGGGCTTCGGGACGATCTTGACTTGCTTTGTCTCGAAGAACTACGTTCGTGCGCTGAACCAGCGGAATGTACGCGTTCATCCGCTCCATTTGGACCGGGCTCAACATCACCGGGAGAAAACCGTCGCTGTAGGTGCGCGACTCGACCGCAACTCCCAGAATCAGGGTGACGGGCGCGAACACCATCATGCGGTAGAGGAAAACGCGCCGAAGCATCCTACTTTCATAGTCGGTATCTCGCAGACCTCTCCAAGGCGATTTCAAGAAATTCATAGCGTTTTCTCAGCCGATTTTGCGACCTTCGACGCGACCACGCTTAGGTCTATGTGCCTATGAAGCCCCAAACGACACTTGTGTTCACCTAAAATATGAGTGTCAGGTGTATGCCAAGACCTAAATGAATAAAAGTCGCATCCCGAGCTGGGAGGGACATCTCATCCAGCAAGCGGCACTCGGCGAGTCAATCGCCTTCGAACTCCTATCCGACCGATATCGCGAAGTCCTTCGCCACCAGGCGTTGCGGATGCTGCGATGTTCGGAAGACGCCCACGACGCGGTCCAGGAAACCTTTTTGCGCGCCTTCAAGGCGATCAAGGAAGTCGACCCGGAACGCCCGATCAAGCCGTGGCTTATGCGCATCTGCTCCAATTGCTGCATCGACGCCCTTCGGGGCCGTCGACATCAGACGGAGTCGCTGGCAGCTCACGAGCACCGACTGTTCGCTAAGGAAGGCGACGCAGAGCAGATCGCTGAAGAGTCCTGCCTGCGGGACCAAGTAAGCGCCGCCCTCTTGCGCCTGCCCGAACACTATCGGAGAATCCTGCTGATGCGGCACTATCAGCACAAGGACGTCCTCGAGATCGCAGGCGAGTTGGACAAACCAGAAGGAACCATTAAGAGTTGGCTCCACAGAGCCCGCGCCATGCTCCGCAAAGACCTCGACCCTGCTATCAGCTTGCCTTAACGAGCCCGGCAAGGACCCAACGCGCTACACTCGTGCGATGCGACGCGCTCTCCTTGCCCTGCTCCTTGCGCCGGCCCTCCTACATGCCCAGACGGACTCCCGGATATCCGGCCGTCCAACGGCGGCTAAGCTGGTTGGAATCTGGCAAGGAATAAACGAAATCGCCGCCGGGTGGTTCACCACCTATTGCTTTTTCGCGGATGGAAAGGTCGTTTGGCATGCAAACCAGATGGACCTGGACAAGCGCCTTTACGACCGGTCGGGCACCTGGAAACTAACCTCCGACGGGCGGCTCGTCACTCGATTCACGCAAGAATCTGTGGTGGTCGGCGGCAAGTGGATCAAAGACTTCGGTGGGGACGGGGATTCCAACATCAAGGGCGGAACGCTGATCCGGCGCCGCATCAGGCATCCCCAAACCCAGACCCTAAGCCTCAGCCAGATCGCTCGCAAGGACAACTATCCCAGTATGAAGATCGGGCGTGAAAGGTTCTGGAAGTTCAACTCAGATCCAAAGGCCTACAACTAGGCACATCAGCTATCCAAACCCAAGGCTTCCCTCGAAAAAGCTGCCATCCTAGAGGCGTGAGAGTCCTCCTCCTCAAGTTCTGCGAGTACGCGTCCAAGCAAGAGAACGGTCGTCAGACTATGGTCGGTATGTTCGACGATATCCGGCTGCCTCAACTGCCGATCGACCATCCCCCGTTCTTCCTCTGCTGCCAGCTTGAGTTTGAGAAGAAGGAAACCGGCATCAAGCATCGTCTCGAGTTCCGCCTCCTCGATCCCGCCGGCGAAGTGGGAATGCAGATCGAAGCGCCGATCGAACTGCCCAAAGAGGAGCAGGACGTCGAACCTCGGCTCTTTCTGGTTGTGGGAATCAGCGGCATTCGCGTTCAAAAGGCCGGAACGTATCTGATCCAGGCTCTCGCCGACGGCGACATACTCGCCAGCGAGCCCCTCCCCGTCAGGATCATACGCAGCCCAAATCCATAAACGGACATCGGCAGGTACCCTAGGTTCAATGCCGGTCACCGAATCGCAGGTTTTGGATGCGCTCCGCACGGTCGTCGATCCCGATCTCCATCGCGACATCGTAACCCTCGGCTTCGTCAAGGAAATTCAAATTGACGGAGCCAAGGTCGCATTCGTGGTCGAACTCACGACTCCTGCCTGCCCGGTCAAAGAGATCCTTGAGCAGCAGTGCCACGACGTCGTCGCTGCGTTGCACGGGGTCGAAACGGTCGAGGTCGAGATGACCGCCGTCGTAAGGTCTCGCCCCACGAAAGACGGCAACCTGATCCCTGGCGTTCGCCATACGATCGCCGTCGCCTCAGGCAAAGGTGGCGTGGGAAAGAGCACTGTCACCGTTAATCTCGCAATCGCGCTCGCGCAGACCGGAGCAAGGGTTGGGCTCCTGGACGCCGACGTCTACGGACCCAGCATCCCCCTCATGATGGGCGCCGCCGCCGACAAGCCGCTCACGGAGAACGGGAAGATCGTGCCGATCGAGAAGTTTGGCGTCAAGATGATGTCTCTCGGCTTCC
>JBBSFL010000080.1:0-11510 GCA_038238735.1 Fimbriimonadales bacterium
TATGCGCCTGACGCATCGCGGGCGAAGCCGACTGGGGCACTCCGATAAGCTCACCAGCCCGCATCGTCCGAAACACGTTCTCATCGTCCAGAGGCAAATCTTCCGCCGAGAAATCCGGAGACTGAATCCGCACTCGATCTTGAGTGTCCGATAGCACGTCGTTCCCGCGCAGGCAAAGTACGTCGAACTTGTCGAAGAAGTGCTTCGCGCTCCGTTTATCCCACTGGAGAATCTTCACCCCCTCCGCTCCCGAGTGCACCACCGGCACCGTATCCGAGATCGGTTCGCGCGAAACCACCACCCCCGACGAGTGCGAGCGCAAGTTGCGCGGCACCTCCATCAGCAGTTCGGCCAGCCGAAAAACCCACCGAAACCGCTCCTTCGGAATCCCGCTGTCTCGAAGCTCAGGCTTACTGTCGATCGCCACATCCAGCCGTTCCGGAGTCACGCTGCCGTGCAGCCTCTTCACCAGATAGGAGAGGCTCTCCTGCGGAATTCCCATCACCTTCCCAACTTCGCGTACGATCCCCCGCGTCCCGTAGGTGCCCACCGCCGCAACCGTCGCCACGTGCGCATCTCCATACTTCCCGACCAGATATCCCCTCACATCCTCCCGCCTCCTGGCCTCGAAGTCGATGTCGATATCCGGCCGCTTGCTCCCGTCGGCAGGCAGAAATCGGTCGAAATGCAGGTTGTGCTCGAAAGCATCGATCCGCGAAAGCCCAAGGCAGTAGGCGACCGCCGAATCCACCACCGAACCCCGCCCGCTCAGCACGATTCCGTGCTCCCGTGCCCACCGGCACATGTCCCAAGCTACTAAGAAATGCCCCTCTAACCGGTTGCGCAGAATGCACTCAATCTCCATCTTCAACCGGGCCGCCCGCTCCGGTCTGCGAGGAAGTTCACGAGCTTTCTCGGATACGAGCGTCCGAAGCAGCTCCGGCTCGTCGGCACAGAAAAGAGGCAGTTGCGTGCGCCAAGGCAGCACGTCGCTGTCGCAACGCTCCGCCACCAGCGCGGTATTCCGGACTAAGTCCGGCCTATCGAAGAACAACTTAGACAGCTCGTCCGGCGAGCGAAGAAACCGTTCTCCGTTCAAAGCGCGCCGAGGCGCCTGCAAGACTTCAGGCTGAGACTCATGGCGCAAAGGCTTGCGACCCACGACCTCGTCGATCGCGCACAAAGTTTCGACGCAAACCAACATATCCTGAGCCGGAAAATGCTCCCTTCGCCGATGCGTGATCGGCCCGCCTGCCACCGACGTCACCCGCCGCCGCTCCGCCAGATCTAAAAGTTGCCGCTCCACGCGCATCTCCCAAGGCAGAAAGCTCCGCTCGATCTGAACGAACACATTTCCCTCTCCATAGAGCCCAACAAGCCGGTCCAACAGAAGCTCCGCCCGATCAAAATCCGCTCGAGCCACCAAATGATTCAGTGGCCCGCAATCGCCCCCCGTCAGGCACAGAACGTCCTCCGAGTGTCGCTCCATCCGCTCCCAGGTGCACATCGGAAACAGCCGCGGCTCGTCCAGGTGGCACTCTGAAATCAGCCGCGAGAGATTCCGATACCCACGCTTCGACCGAGCTATCAATACCAACTCGCCCCCTTCCTCGATCTCGAAGGTTGCCCCGATCAAGGGCTGAATCCCCGAATCGCGACATCTGTAAGCGAACTCGATCGCACCACAAAATGAGAAAGGATCGGCCAGCAAAGCCGCCGAGTAAGCCTGGCACTCTGGATAAAGAGCCAGCGACTCCGCCATCATCGCCGACCTACCGAACGCATAGCCGCTGTTCAAATGCAGTAGCGAATAAGGCGACCGCCGTCCGCTGAATTCCGGAAGTTCCGGCAAAGGCGTCGGGCGGCACCAGTGCTCGACCTTGTCATCCCGAGACCGCAGCAACCGCGCCACCAGATTCTCCGGACTTCGAAACGACCCACCCGAAGCATCCAGCACGCGCTGGTCCTCCCGCAAAATCCCCTTCTCGTCGATGCGCCGAATGAATTCAAGGGCAGGCTCGTCTTGCCACCACTCGCCGGACTCTCGCCACACCGCGAGCAGGCTATCGCCAGCCGGTGACATGCTTCCACTCCCTGAGAACTCTCACCCTCCGCGGCGGCACGATCTCGCTGCCCCGCAGAACCGACTCCTCTCCAAAAACCGCCTTGATCTGCGTCACCGCCGAGCGCATCCGCAAGGTGTCCCTATCGTTCACGCTCAGAAAGCTCGGCTGCGATAGTTTCAACTTCTCCAACTCAGGCACGAGCAATTGGATCGAGGCGATCGAAGCGTCGAGCGACGGGGCGATCAGCAGACCCAGAGCCGCCAAGACCGACCGACCGCACGCTTGAGGCTTGGTAAACGTCCGCGCCAGACGCCTCACTTCGCCACTCTCCAACTCCAGAGCGACGCAAAGCGTCTTGCTCTGCAGCCCCTTCTGGGAGAGCCGATCACCCACCCGCCGTGCCAGCAGCGCACAGCCCTCGCGTACCGCCTCCGTCGTCGAAACGGCACCGTCGAAGACGAGACACTCGATAATGGAATCCCGGGGATAAACCGGCGATACAGGCTCGCTAAGCTGCCCCCGAGCCGCCGCATAAATCCGAAGCCCCTCCTCCCCGAATTGATCTTTCAAAGTGGCCAGGGGCAGCTTCGCCACATCCCCAATCGTCGGATAGCCCAAAAACAAAAGCCGCTCTCGATGCTCCAGGAGAACCGGCGTCAGAGCACGTGTAGGTAAAGCTGAAAGCTCCTCCTCTCCCACGTAGTTCATGGGAGAGGGGGGCAGGGGGATGAGGGTCAGTTGGTGTTTTGGCTTGGCAGAAGAGATAGGAATTGCACAAAAGTCGTACTCCGCCGCCAGCTTCGCCATCCACTTCGAAGGCCCAAGCCCAAACCGGACCGCCAAACCTGTCTCACGAACGAGCGCACGGATCAGCTTCTCCGTTACGAAAAGCGGATCAGGGTGGAGCGAGAGATCAATCCACGCCGCATGCTGGTCCGCCGGCTCTATGACCCCGGAGAACTCGATGCAAAGATCCAGCCAAGCCCGATGCCGCTCCTCGTAGTCCTCACCCTTCCAAACCCGAAACGTTCCATCCTGCAACACCGCCTTCGCCTGCCGAAGAGGCATCCCCTCATAAACCCCTCTCACTTGAGCCACAGGGTTGGCATCCAGAACAGCATCTCCGCGAACAACCACCACCGCTCCGGCAGAAGCCGCCGCATAGAAATTCCGAACCTCGACCCAAAGAATTCTAACCCTCGATATCACCTAAAGAAACCTCCCTCCTCAGGTCCATTATAGTATATATTTGTCTACATATTTACATCGATTTGTTCTCCCTTTGGAAAGGGATTCGTTGGCATTGGAAACAATGAAAGGCTTTTTGCAAGCCTGAATCATCACTAACTAAGTGTGATATTCCGCATTGATCCGGACATAGCCGTAGCCGAAGTCGCACGTAAACACCCGGGCCGTCTCCCCTTCGCCGAACAAGAGTTCGAGGATTACGTGACCGGATTTTAGGGACGTGGAGACCCGCTTGGCATCGAAGGCGGCGGGGGAGCCGGCTTCGAAGAGGGTATGTTCTTCGCCGTTCGAGCAGACGGTTAGCGTCGCTTGTGCGGGATCGAAGGCGACGCCCGCATGACCGGCCGCCATCATCACGCGGCCCCAATTCGGATCGCAGCCAAACATCGCGGTCTTGACTAAGGGTGAATTTGCAATGGACAAGGCGATCTTCTTAGGATCGACGGAGCCGGTGACGCGGACTTCCACAAGCTTGGTCGCCCCTTCCCCGTCCCGAGCGATCTGCTTGGCAAGCGACGTGCAGACCCTCTCCAGCGCGATTTGGAACTGCTCGGCACTCGGCCTGACGCCGGACGCGCCGTTCGCGAGGATCAGGATCATGTCGTTGGTCGACGTATCGCCGTCCACGGTCAGGCAGTTGAAGCTCTTGCTATTGGCTTCCTCGAGGGCGGCATGGAGATCGAGATCGGAGGTATCGAAGTCCGTCACGACAAATGCGAGCATCGTCGCCATGTTCGGCGCGATCATCCCTGAACCCTTACAGACTCCGTAAATCGTGCCATCGCCAGAGACTGATTCGCTCACGAACTGGGGAGCCAGAGCCGGGCCGGCAGGGCTAAGGAGGGTGAGCGCGGAGAGTGGCGTGCTCGGCGTCGGCTCTTGATCGGAGCCCAGGGGTGCCGCCTCTCTGTTCACGTCGCTAAATACAATCTCGTCCTCCCGGATGACCGCGAAGGCCCACTTCTCGACCAGATCGGTCGTGAGGATAGCGTCCATGAAGGGGCGGGGGTCTTCGCCGAGCTTCGTCGCGGCCTCAGCGATGCCCTTTTCGACCTTGGGCATCTGGAGCAGTTGGCCGATCACGCCGGTCGAAGCGACCGCGATGGAGCTTGCCGGGATGCCCAGCGCGTCCGCCGCGAGGAGGGCCATTCGCGCGGTATCCCGAACCCCCTGCTCGCCCGTGCAGCAGTTCGCATTGCCGCTGTTCACGACAATGCACTGGAGTTCGCCGCCTTGTAAGGCCTCGCGCGAGTAGTCCACGCACGCCGCCCGGACCTGGTTTTGGGTGAAAAGTCCCGCAGCTTTGGAAGGGGTCTCGGACACGATCAGGCCGATGTCGTTCCGTTTATTCTTCAACCCGCAACGCGCGCCCGCGAATCGGAAGCCCTTGGGGATCATCGGGGACCCTCGGCGTTACGGCCCTGGGGTGCTTCGGCGATTGAGCCCTGAAGCCTCGTTAGCTCGTTTGGAATGAGATCGATCATGGCCATATTCCGTTTACTGGGAGGGCCATTCCCTCGGGTATGCCTAGCATGATGTTCATGTTTTGTATAGCTTGTCCAGCCGCGCCCTTGACCAAATTGTCGATCACGCTGACGATCACCGCATGATGGGTTCGCGAATCGTAGGTGACGAAGATGTCGCACCGGTTCGAGCCAAGAACCTGCTTAGTAGAGGGCGGGCGGGCGACGAGTTTTACGAATGTCGAGCCTCGGTAGAAGTCTTCGAAGATTTTGATGAGTGCCTCGACAGATGTTGCGCCGACGGGGGCATGAATGGTGGATTGGAGTCCCCGGGCGGTCGGGATGAGGTGGGGTGTGAAGCGGACGGGCAAGCCGGCCATCTGCTCGATCTCCGGGGTGTGGCGGTGGCCGACCGGACTGTAGGTCTTGAACCCGCCGGTTAACTCGGCGAACAAATAGTCGGTCTCAGTTCGGGACCTTCCGGCTCCCGAGACACCGGATTTGGCGTCGATTACCGGGGTTCCGGCGAGGAGGCCTGCCTTGACAAGAGGCATCAGCCCCAGCAGCGCGGAGGTTGGATAGCAGCCAGGGTTGGCGACGATCCGAGCTTCTGCGATCTCGGCCCGATCGACAAGTTCGGGCAAGCCATAAACGGCCTTGGTTCCCCAAGCCGTGTGCTCGCGTTCGTAGTGGAAGCTGTAAGCATCGAGACTCTTCAGTCGAAAGTCCGCGGAGAGGTCGATGACCTTGGAGTTCTTCGCCAATCCCGGTGCGTGCTGCATGGCGAAGCCGCTCTCTTGAGCAAGGAACACGACTTCGACGTCGGAGGATTCCGGTTCGAAAGAGGATAGAACGAGGTCCGTCGCGAGCCAGGGGCAGAGATCGCTCAGCCGGGTTCCTGCGTGACGCGAGGAAGTTACGGCAGCGACCTCTACATTAGGATGGGTCGCCAGAAGGCGCACGAGTTCGGAGCCTGCATATCCCGCCGCGCCAACGACGGCCGCTCGAACTCTATTTTCGCCCATCTGAGGCATCTTAGGGTACCCGCTTGGTCTCCGGCAGCCGTGGCAGTCATCGCGTCCAGGCAAAGGCGGATTCGCCTCAAAACACGAAGCGCACGGAGGTCACAAGGAATCTGCTTCCTCTTAGCCGCTCATTGTGTCGTTTGAAGGATAGCTTCCGAGCACCGTGGTCTCCAGGGCGTATTGACGCAGCGTTTCGATCGCCGATTGGAGGGGGGCGTCGGTCCGGTGGCCGGCGCAGTCGATGTAGAAGATGTACTCGAAGCTGGCGCGGGGCGCGGGCCGGGACTCGATCATCATGAGGTTAACGCCTTCCTTGTCCAGCGCCCCAAGCGCTCGGTAAAGCTCGCCTGGCTTGTTGCGCAAGTTGAACATGAGACTGGTCTTATCGCGACCCGTCTTCGCAGGCTCGTTGTAGCCGATGACAAGGAATCGGGTTCGGTTCTGCGGGTTGTCCTCGATGTGCTCGGCAAGGAGCGGAATACCGACGGTTTCCGCGCCGAACCGGTTGCAGATTGCGGCGCTGTTGGGATCCCTCAGTGCTGTTTCAGCTGCCCGAGACGTGGGCACGATCTCCACGATTTCGGCCTTCGGCAAGTGATCCCGAAGCCAGCGCTTGCACTGCTGCCAAGGCTGCGGCCCCGCGTAGACGCGCTCGATCTGATCGATCGACGTCGCGATGCTCGCCAGATGATGGTGGACCATCACGTAGGTCTCCGCGCAGATTTTGACGTTGGTCTGGGGAAACATATCGAGGGTTTCCGGCACGACTCCGGCGGTGGAGTTCTCGACAGGGACGACGCCGTAGTCGCACGCCCGGTGCTCGACCTTGCGGAAGACGTCGGTGATCGAGTCGGCGGCCTCGAAATGGCTGCTGCCTCCGAACACCTGCATCGCGGCGAGGTGGGTGAAGGTGCCGGAAGGACCCCAGTAGGCCGCGCCGAGAGGTTTTTCAAGCGCTCGCGCAGCGGAGATGATTTCACGGTAAATGCTTGCGAGTTGCTCGTTTTGAA
This sequence comes from Fimbriimonadales bacterium, assembly GCA_038238735.1. Classification (GTDB taxonomy): domain Bacteria; phylum Armatimonadota; class Fimbriimonadia; order Fimbriimonadales; family Fimbriimonadaceae; genus JAFDWR01. The sequence goes on from JBBSFL010000080.1 coordinate 6,813, forward strand.
GCGGGCCGGGATTGGTTTGGGCGAGCTTGTCGAAGATCTGCCGCTCTCGCTCGGGGGTGAAGAACGGACGCTGGTCGCGGCCCTTAAGGCGTCCGACCTCTTGGGCGAGGGCGGCTCTGCGGTTGAGGAGCTCGATGAGGTTCGCATCGATCCTATCGATGTCTTCTCGGATGGCGGGGAGTTCTCGGGGGGCGTCCTGCATGTTTTGTCCTTCGACGCCTTTGTCAGTTGTAAGGATGGCAGGAAATTTTTGTGACGGATGAGGGTTGTTGGTAGACCCAGGTGGAGATTTTTGAGCTCCGCGGAAGTCAGGAGATTTACTGGCGGTCCCAGCTGTCGCATTTGGGCTCCTGCTATGCGCCAGGGCCGTGGCTACTCCTTTAGGAGGTCGTTTAGGTCCAGCGGGTCCGAAACCATCGTTAGGTTGCCGCGGGCGTCTCGGGGCCATTCGGATTCGGGGCGGTCCCAGTAGAGCTCGACTCCGTTTTGGTCGGGGTCGTCGAGGTACAGCGCTTCGCTCACGCCGTGGTCGCTCGCTCCGGTGAGGGAGATGCCGGCGGCGATGAGGCGACGGAGAGCGTCCGCGAGAGCGGCTCGGGTTGGATAGAGGATCGCGGTGTGGTAGAGGCCGGTCGCTCCAGAGGGAGGCGGCGAACGACCAAGGCTTTCCCAGGTGTTGAGCCCGATATGGTGGTGATAGCCGCCAGCCGACAGGAAGGCGGCTTGGCTTCCGTAACGCTGGGTAAGTTCAAATCCGAGAACTCCCGAGTAGAAGGCGAGGGCGCGCTCCAAGTCGGCGACTTTAAGATGGACGTGGCCGATTCTAGTTCCGGGATCGATCATGGCTCAGGCTGACTGGTCAAGGTAAGGGTGCCCGCAGGTTCCATCTCGATGAACTCTTCGATTGGCGGCGGGGCGGGAGCGCGTAGAATTTTGAGGCTCAGCATCCAGCCCGCGCTCACGCAGACGGCGCAACCGACGAACGGCATGTAGTGGGCGAAACCGGCGCCCAGACCTAGATTCATGCCGGTCGGCACCAGCTTTTCGTAAAGGACGGAGCCGATCGGGGCGCCGATGATACCGCCGATTCCCTGGGATGTCATGATCGCACCGATGTTCGCGCCTCGGCGCTTAGGATCGAAATCGCTGACGCTGGCCATCCAAGCGGGAATCGCGAGGAGGAAGCCAATGCCCACGGGCATCGCGCCCAGGGCCAGAAGCCACGGGACACGCAGGAAGGGTACGAACGCGCCGATGGCGATGACCCACATGCCGCCTGCACAGGCGGCCAGACCGTAGTGGACGGCCTTGACCCGTCCGACCCGCTCACCAAACTTGGACATGGGTACCGCGAGAGCCGCGAGGAGGATGGCTCCCGGGAAGATGAGCCCGCCGATCGCCGACTCCGAGAAGTGGAACTCGTCTTGCGGGAAGATCTTGAAGATCGCCATCGGGAAGCCAATGCCCGTGAAGGTGACGACCGAGAGGAGCAGGAAAGTCGGGATCTGCTTGACCGAATGTAGAAGGTCGGCGATCTTGAACTCGCCATGTTCTTCGAGCACGACATGGTGGCTGGGGCGCTCTCCGGGGACGAAGAAAAAGACACACAGGGCGACGGCGGCGAACACCGCTCCTGCCAGAACCAAACCCGCGCCTTGGGCCTTGGCAAGGTCGTCGACAATGCCCCCGATCGGGAACGCCAGAGCGATGCCGAGCATATAGCAGAGGTTGAGCAGCGACATACCTTCCTGCCGCTCCCCGTCGCTTACGGTTTCTCCGACGGCCAGGAATAGAGCGGGCCAGAGCATAGCGGAGCCAATGCCGTCGATAAGCCTTAGCCCGACGAAGCTCAAGACCTCCCAGGCTTTGCCGCCCGAGTGGGGAATGAGAAGACTGACCGCCGCCGTTCCCACGCTCAGGCACGGGCCGACGAGCATCATCTTCTTGTATCCGTACCGATCCGCAAGGTGCCCCATAGGGCCCTTGAGCACGGCTTCGGTGAGCAGGAACGCCACGATAACGAGGCCGATCACGGATTCGCCGAAGTGCCGGTCGAATTTCAGATAGACGGGCATCGTCGACAAATTCATTGTCGCGAGCGCGATCTCACCGAGGAGGGCGATGAGCACGAGGCGCATCACCGGCCAGCGACAGATTAGAGGCTTGGGTTTGGGCGGCGCGGAGGTCTGCATGGCACCGGTGCCACCGGCGGGCAGCTATTCATTCTACTTAAATTCCGGTTAGAGGGGGGGAAGTTATGAGGATCGGTGATGGTTATTCGTTGGGGTTCGGCTTGTCGGGTACAACCTCGACTCATTCCCAGGCATTTGGATATAGCGCTAAAAATCCGGCGCCGACTAAACCCGCGTCCGGGCCGTAGGGAGTTTTGCGAACTTGGGTTCCTGGGGCGGCGGCTTGGAGGCGAGGAATGTCCATCCAGGGCTGGAGGCCGACGCCTCCCGCAAGGACGATGACGTCTGGATAGAAGAGTGTGTGGATGAGGCGAATCGCGTCTTCGGCGGCTTCTTGGGCTTGGGCGATTTGACTCGGGCTTGGAGTGGCGGTGACGGCGGCTCCTCCCAGTAGATCGTCGAAGATCCCGCCTCCGCGGGTCGGGGTGTCGTTGATCCTTGCGTGCTCGCCCCTCGGACCCATGAAAATGCGACCCCGATCGACAAGTCCGAAACCTACTCCAGTGCCCAGGGCGAGGGTGGCAACCCGTTGGCCCGCCATTTCACGATGGAGTCCGTGCGCCCACGCGGTAGCGTGGCCGTCGTTGAGGGCGAAGACTTCCTCCGCTTCGATTTCCTGTTTGAAATTCGTGCCGACATGGTCGGGGATGATCGGCTTTGAGTAGAGAACCTCGCCCGTTTCGGGCGAGATGATGCCCCCGGCTCCGATTCCGACTTGGCGAACCCCGTTCGCCGCGATCCAGGAGTTTATCCAGCGGTTGCGGTCCCCTCTCGTCCGTGGGAGTGAGATTCGCTCGTGCTGAAGGACTTCGCCTTGGGGAGAGATGATTCCAGCGCGAAGCCAGGTCCCGCCGATGTCGATGGCGCCGGCCGGTTCGCGCGGGATTTTGGCGCCGGCGAAGAACCGTCGCGTTTGTTTAACCGGATCGTTGAGAGCTCCGCCCAAGACGACTCCAATGGCTCCCGCCCGAAGGGCCATTCTTACTTGCCAGGGCTCCACGTAGCGGCCTTCGGCAAGCACGGGCACGGCATCCGTGAGGCCCACTAGCGCTCTCAACAAATTCAAGTCGGGCCTAGCGGCTTTGGTCGAATCAGCGGTGTAACCGGAGAGCGTCGTTCCTACAATATCTGCGCCAGCGGCAATGCTTTCCTGGGCAGATGACACGGTGTCACAGTCGGCCATGGCCAGCCTTCCGGACTGATGTATCCGCTGAATCAGGTTGACGAGGTTCTGGCCGTTCGGCCTTTGGCGGACCGTGCCGTCGAAGGCGATGATCTCACATCCGGTGTCGATCAAAGCGTCGACCTCCGTCGCGGTTGGAGTGATATAGACGTCGCTGCCCGGATAAGTCCGCTTGATGAGCCCAATCGCGGGCGACCCGGTTTTTTGTTTTATGTGTCGAATCGTCTCTGCCCCCTCGAGGCGCAGGACTCGCACTCCCTCTGCCAGGGAGGCCCTGGCGAGCTTGGCCAGCGTCTCCAAGTCGGCAACCGGGGAATGCTCGCTGGCTTGGACTGAAGCGATCAGAGGGGCGGTGCCTAGGAGATGCAGAAGTTCTTCGAGGCTCACGCTCGGATGCTACTTGAAACCCTTAAAGACCCCAAAGATATCCTGACCTTGACGGGGACGTCAGAATGCCGCATTATGCGGATATGCCTAGAGCTAAGCTCACTGTCGAAGAACTCGAACAAATTCGCCGAACCCGTCTTACCGAATGCAGCAACCCCCATGTGGCGGATGTTGTCGAGCGGAATATCGGGACCATTTTGGACTTGCGCCACCAAGTCGAGGACGCAAAGACGCTGCAAGACAGGGCGGCAGACGGGATCACCGCGTTTTCGGGCAGCATGGCCTTCCTTTATGCGCACGCACTATGGTTCCTAATTTGGATCGCCATTAACCTGAGCTGGATTCCGGGCGTGAAGCCGTTCGACCCCTTCCCCTTTGGACTCCTCACGATGATAGTGTCGCTGGAAGCGATCTTCCTTTCGACGTTCGTCCTCATCTCGCAGAATCGAATGGGAGCCTTGGCGGATCAGCGGGCGGATTTGGATCTCCAGATCAACCTGCTTGCTGAATACGAGATCACGCGAATTCTGCGGCTGGTGGATGCGATGGCGCAGCAGATGGGCATCGAGGGGACGCCGGATTCTGAACTGGAGGAGCTGAAGCAGACGACGGCGCCAGACCTCCTGACCCACGAGATCCACTCTCGCGAGGAGGTCGCGCGGACGCTGGACCGATTGGCTCGAAAGGGGACTTTGACGAAATAAGAATTGCCCATCTTGTCCGCGAGTTGTGAGGGCGCGTTCGAAACGTGTCGCCCAAGGCAACGGGATCACCTTCGCCGCGCGAAGCAAGAACTGCCGCCCCGTAGCATGACTGCGTTAGTTCAGCTTCAAATCTTGGCGGCCCCGGAGGGACTCGAACCCCCGACGCCCTCCTTAGGACTGGGGTTGCAACAGGTTCAGGATGAGCCAAAAAGCGGCTCCGTGGTGTAGTCCA
>JBBSFL010000081.1:0-11481 GCA_038238735.1 Fimbriimonadales bacterium
AGGAATCCAAATCGACCGAGACCACGACCGAAACCGTCGAGGGACTCCAGTTCGACAAGGGCTTCATGTCGCCCTACTTCGTCACCGACGCCACCCGAATGGAGGCCGTCTACGAAGACCCCCTCATCCTCTTCTATGAGAAGAAGATCAGCAACATCCAAGACCTCATCCCCATGCTGGAGAAGGTGCTCAAGCTCGGCAAGCCGTTCGTCATCGTCGCCGAAGACGTCGAGAACGAGTGCCTCGCCACCCTCGTCCTGAACCGACTCCGTGCTAACCTCCCGATCGCTGCCGTCAAAGCCCCCGGCTTCGGCGACCGACGTAAGGCGATGCTCGAAGACATGGCCATCCTCACCGGCGGCCAGTTCATCAGCGAAGACCTCGGCATCAAGCTCGAGAACGTCACCCCCGACATGCTCGGCACGTGCCAGCGAATCGTCATCACGAAAGAGAACACCACGATCGTTGGCGGAAAGGGCGAAAAGCCCAAGATCGAGGGCCGACTCAAGCAGCTCAAGCAGCAAACCGAAAACACCGACAGCTCCTACGATAAGGAGAAGCTGCAGGAAAGGTACGCGAAGCTGAGCGGCGGAGTCGCCGTAGTCAAAGTAGGAGCCGCCACCGAAACCGCCCTCAAGGAAAAGAAGGCCAGAATCGAAGACGCCCTCGCCTCCACGCGAGCCGCCTTAGAAGAAGGCATCGTCCCCGGAGGCGGAACCGCGCTGCTGATGGCGGGCAAGGTGCTCGGCAAAACGACGAGCCAAGAGACCAATGGGCCAGAGACGAAAGACAAAGAGACAAGAGACAAGAGCGGCAAGTCCGTCTCTAGTCTTTCCGTCTCTAGTCATTCCTTCGATCTTTCGTCTCTCACAGGAGATGAATCCATCGGCGTCCGCATCATAGCGAAGGCCATCGAAGCCCCCCTAAGGACGATCGCCCACAACGCCGGAATGGAAGGCAGCGTCGTGGTGTCCCAGGTCAAATCGACGGGTAAGGGCTTCAACGCCGAAACTCTTGAGTTCGGAGACCTCATGGCCCAAGGCGTAGTCGACCCCACCAAGGTAGTCCGCCAAGCCCTCCAGAACGCCGCCAGCATCAGCGGCCTCCTGCTCACCACGGAAGCGATCGTAGCCGAGATCCCCGCCGAGGAAGACGAAGGCCACGGCCACAGCCACTAGTCAGCTAGATCCCCTCCCCCGGTCCAGGGGGGGGGGAAGGGTGGCATGCCGTTCTGATCAATAATGTCGAAGCCGAATGAGGTGAAAGGCGAGTTCGCTCCATACCCCTTTCGTTCGGGAAGGCTTGGATGCGGCGGGTGGGCCCTTCTAGCTTATCCTAAGGGTGAGGGATGGCAGGGCTTGATCGGGTGGCGCTGCACAACCCTCGCATCGCCGCGGCTACCCGAGCTAACAGGTTTCCGTTGTCAGCCCAGACATTGAGAAGGAGTAGGCAGAGACCTGGTTATCTTGGGCTAATAGGGGCTTGGATCAATCCTGTTCACGCAGCGGATCCCAGGGTACCCAGGCAACTCAGATCACTCATCATCTGTCACTCTTGCCACCCGCCGCCCTTTCTTAGGGAATAATGCTGCCAGATGCTGTGCATCACCCACAATCGCGCCAAGGGCAATCGCTGAGGACTTGACATAGGCCCGACGTTCCCAAAAACCCTCACCCATCCAAAGAGCAAGGCCAAACGGCAAAGAGGATGGGCATGTGTAGCGTACACGCGACCGTCCGTCGAGGGGAATCGGTCCAAATGCAAAAAAACGAAACCAAAACGCTGCTTGAGGCTCGCAGTGTGCGCCGTTCCCCGCGCGGAGGGCGACGTTCTGCGGCTGAAGGGCGACATCCTTCGGCAGAATGGCGAACTCCGTCGGAAGAATGGCGTCGTTCTTCGGCAGAATGGCGAACTCCGATGGAACGATGGCATCGTTATTCTGAAGACTGACGGACTCCGTTGAAAGAATGCCGACCTTCTTCGGAAGAATGAGGCCCTCCTTCCATCTTCCTTCCCCTAATTTAGGTTCAAATCGAATCGAAAACCTAAAGAATCCTGCGAGGCATGCCAATCCTTACAATAAAGCGGCAACAGGGCCGCAACCCCGGCGAAGGGTTCGCCAAAGGAGCATTAAAAGCATGCCTTATATCACCGACATCAACGCCGACGGCGACCTCAACACTGCTCTGGCGAACTTCAACACGGTTTGCGCGACGAATGCACTGCTGCTGGGACTGAGCCTGCCGAATCTCGCCGAGATCGCTTCTGCCGCCACGACTTTCAACACCGATCTGAACCTCTTGACCGCCGCCAAGGCCTCCGCCAGCGCCGCCAAAGCCACCAAAGACACACAGAAGACGACGAGCAAGGCCGTTGTGAGCAAGTGGGCCAAAGTCTTCCGTGCGAACGCCGCTATCACCGACACTCTGCTGGCCCAGCTTCAGCTTCCCGCCCACAAGACTCCGGGCACGAAGACTCCTCCGTCGATGCCGACCATGTTGATTGCCAGCGCCGACGGCCTGGGCAACGTGAGCCTGAACTGGAATCGCAACGGAAACCGCAGCGGCACCACGTTCTTGATCGAATACCGCCTCTCGGCAAGCGACGCCTGGGCCCTGCTGAACTCGACCACGCGCGTGCGCTTCAACGTGCAGGCGACGCCCGGATCGTACATCGCGTTCCGCGTTTTGGCGAAGCGGAGTTCGATGTCTTCCGCGCCTTCGACCCCGGTCGTCCTGTGGGACGGTTCCGGTCCGGTCGCGCTGTCGATCGCGGCGTAGGCTTCCCTGCCTTTGGTTATAGAAGGGGCCCTGCCGTTTTCGGCGGGGCCCTCTTTGTTTGAAGGGTCCATCTTGCCTAGCGTCGCCGACGGCGCAAGATCATGGCCGGTCTACTCCGGCGGCCGCTCTGGGCGGTCCATGTGCGAGACGTCCATCTCGTATTGCAGGCGCGCGGACATGTCCAATTCCTCCAGCGGCTTCAGCACGATGAAGAGGGTCTCGTAGCCGCCGACTTCGGGCGTGAAGTTGAATTTCACGTCCACCAACTCTGGACCGAATACCGGCACGACGGATCGCACCGACCAAGTCCCCGGGTGCTCGAATTCGTTCTTGTGCATCCAATGCAGCATCCGGCCCACGTATTGGGCGGGAACAGTAAATCGGAACACCCAATGGTCCTTCCACTCGAACGGGTCCGCCTCGGCTCGGCGCACGGCCAGCGAGCACTTCATGAGCTCCATTTCGTCCGTACTCGGATAGCTCTTGCACGTCTCCACGTGGTCCCACGCAACGGAGGCGTAGACCGTCTTGAACAGCCCGAAAGGAAACTCGACTCGCTCGGTGATCTGTGCGGTCGGGACGCTCTCCGGCCGCTCTAGGGGGCCATGCGAGATCCATTCCTTCGAATTTGCCTGCGGCGCCTCCTGCATGTGCATCGGCCAGAAACCATGGGTAGGATGTGGCTCGAAGAGATGGCCCCAGGGCTCGAAGCAAACCTTCGCCCACAACTCGATCGGCGTGCAAGTAATCGCGTGGGGCATCATCGTCCCAAAGTTGCCAGAGCGCGCCACGAAACACTTTTCACCGTCGGGGCGGTAGGCAGTCCAAGTAATGTAGGGCTGCTTGGCGTGAAAGCGTGCATAGAGCGGGCACGACTGAAAGAAGGCGAGACCGGCGGGGGTGAGCTCAAGCTGCCCGTCTGGGGGTTCCTCGCCGATGAGGTCGGGGGGATACTCATCGAAGGTGGCATACACATTCGCCGCGCGATTGATCTGGGCGAAAATCTTGGAACCATCGATCATCCACAGCCCGCTGGGGATGTAGCGGTACTCGAAGACCATGCCACCATCTTCGTCCACCGTCGGTCCGCGTTGCGGCGTCCAGCCGAAACCGATCTGGGTGGGGAGGCTGATCTGCTCGGGCCCTTCAGTCATGCCGCATTATAGTCTTGCTGCGTGCAGGTGAGTTTACGGCTCATGCGTCTCCCACCCTCTGGAGCTCTATGCCAAGAAGTGGCCGGAGCGGGCCCTGGCGGACACCGTGTTCCAGTTCGTCGAGTCGATTGACGACAGGGCCGAGCACAAGATCCTCAAGCGCATCCCCTGGATTCTTTCATGTTTCCAGGGCTCGAACGACCCAAAGCCGCCGGCCTCAGCTTCATGGGCAGCAGATATATCATTTCTGTTTCGGCGGGAGGCCTTTGTTGGATGACCGGTGAAGACGTGGTGGAGGGGTGGCAAGGCCTTGGGACTTCGCTTGCCTTTGAGGGCTCAGAGCCTCGAAGCCCAAGGTAACCGTGACTCCAGCTCTCGAATTCATCACCCTTGCCTTTTTAATATGAGATCCTTCGCGAACTCGGGATGACCCGCTTACAGCCGGGGATGAGCCAGCCCTGGCGCGGTGACACCCGCCTTTTTTCCACATCCAAGGGACGGACTCGGCAAGACTCCAACATTCCCGCCCGCCGGGTGTTAAACTAATCGCCCGCGCATCCATCGGATGGAGGCGCTCGTCCTACCTATGCAGAATGAAGCATTGCGAGACTCCTTGGCAGAGCGCCGTTGGCTCGCCGCCCTCGCGGCAGGCGACGAACAGGCGCTGGGAGCCATCTACGAGATCTATGGGGAGCGGATTTTCCGCTACACCTTTCGCATGCTGGGCAATCGGAGCGACGCGGAGGACGCGACCGCGGAGACTTTTCTCCGGGTGTTGCGCCGCTCCAGCGAGCTTCGCGCCGACGGCGCTTTCCGAACCTGGCTCTTCCGGATCGCGCGCAATCTCTGCATCGACAAGCTTCGACAGCACAAGCTCATGGAGCTCCCTGCCGACGCCCAATACTCGGGCGGCGAGGATCGCACGGCGCTCCGGGTTACGGTGCAACAGGCGCTCGCCGAACTTCCGATTGAATATAGGGAGCCGCTGGAGCTCTGCGATTTGCAAGACATGGCCGCCCGAGAGGCAGCCGAGGTCCTGTGCATCAGCGTTCCAGCGCTCAAGAGCCGGCTTTACAGAGGACGTAGAGCCTTACGAGACAAACTGAGTGGAACACTCGAGAGGACGTCATGAATGACCTGTACCGAAAATTAGTCGATCTGTACGCGGGCGGAGAGCTGCCTGCGGAACTCGAAGCCGAAATGGAATCCGCGGCCAAATCCGATCCCGAGCTCGCGCTCGACATGCGCACGATGCGCGAGACCGTTCAATCGGTCCGCGCGGTACTCGATCCGGAGTTCACGGAGGAGTCTTACCAGCGCATCCTGATGAAGGTTTACGCCCGCGGAATCGCGATGCACCCCCCGACCCCCACTCCTGCGCACCTGCAGTATTCGTTGCCGATGCAGGGGTGATCATAGATAATAGAAAATGCTTACGACCGAACGCCCCACACTGACCCAAATGAGAATCGACTGTCCCCGAAAGGAATTCTTCGACGCCGTTAACGCCGCTTCCGCGGCCGCCAGTCAGCGCACGTCGGTCAATATTCTTCAGCATCTGAAGATCGAAACCACCGAAGGCGGCATTCGTGTGCTGGGCTGCGATGGGGAGATGTGGGTCGAGCGTTCGATAGCCTGCATGGTCCACGAGCCCGGGGCGATTTGCCTTCAGGCGAGTCTGTTGAAGGACTTGGTCAGCTCGATGCCGGACGGCGATCTGGAGTTGAAGACTCTGGACAATCAGGGCGCGCTTCTCACGCAGGGAGCCTCCGAGTACCGTCTGCAGACCCTCGACGCCAGTGATCTTCCCGAGCCTCCGGAGTTCGGCGGGGAGGGGGAATTGACCCTGCCGATGGCCGAACTTCGCTCCGCCATCGATTCGGTCATCTACGCGGTCTCGACCGACACACATCGGCAGGTTCTGACGGGCGTGCTGTTCAGCTACGACGGCCAGACTCTTACTCTTGTTGCTACCGACACGCATCGGCTGGCGGTTCGCAGGGTCGAGCAAGAAGGCATCGGGTCCAACACCACGGCGATCGTGCCGGAGAAGGCGCTGAAGGCGCTCAAAGGGTTGCCGGTCAGCGAAGATTCGCCGATCACCCTGCGCTTCGGCGGCGGTCGCGTGGGTGCGGAAGCGGGTGGGATGAAGGTGGTTTCGCAGCTTCTCGCGGGTGCTTATCCGAATTGGGAGCGGGTGGTGCCGAGCGAGACCACCCGCCAGTGGGGCGTCGAAGCCGACCAGCTTCTCGACAAGGTCCGCCGCACGCTGATTCTTGCCCGCGATAACGCGAACCGGGTTCGCTTCCGCGGCGCAGGCGACCAAATTTTGATCGCGGCCCGCAGCGAAGAGAAGGGCGAAGCCAAGGAAGAGCTCGCGATGATCGCCAATAACGGCGACATCGAGATCGCTTTCAACGGACGCTACGTGCTCGATGTGCTCGACGCGGTCAAGGGGCCCGGCATCCGAATCGAGATGACGGAAAGCTCCCGCCCCGCCGTCTTCCGCCCGACCGACGAGGAAGGCTACTTCTGCGTCATCATGCCGATGGCGATCAGCTAGGAGTTTCTATCGCCAATCAAAGTCAGGGCCCAGGAGGGGCAACCGACCGCCTCTTCAAGATTGGACTTGGCGTGAAAGGGATCGATTCCCTCTTCGAGATCGTCGGCGGTTTTCTGTTGCTCACCCCGGTCAAGCTGGGCGCTTTCCTCAACAGACTCTCTCAACACGAGCTTTACGCCGATCACGAGAAGACGGCCAAAGGGCTGCAGCATGCGGCTACGCGCGTCGCCGAAGCCTCTCCGCTTGCCGCGATCTACCTGATCGTTCACGGACTGGCCAAAGTCATTTTGATTTGGGCGGTCTTCAAGCAAAAGCGATGGGGCTACTTTGGGCTGATAGGCCTCCTGTCCTTTTTCTCCATCGTCGAAATCGTTCAGGGGGTCCGCAAATCGGATTGGTTCACCCTCGGCTTCGCCGCGCTCGATCTTCTGATCGTGTTCCTAATCGCCAAGGAATACCGCTCGCGGAAGGACGACCTAACCTAACGGCCGCAATCGCAGCCGCAGCGGTGCGCGAAGCGCTGATTGAGCCAGTGGAAGGTGACCAAGCTGAGGCCCCCCATCACGGAGAACACGGTGCTGGCGATGGCGGCCGGGGTTGCCGATGAGAGCCCCTTTGCGTGAGCGTGGCCGAAGACGAAGTGGCTGATGACGATGCAGACCAAGCCCCACACAAAAAAGAGACTCGGGATGTAGGAGTGATGCTTTTTCACTCCATGCCGGACGGCCCAAATTCCCAAAATGCCCGCCGTACCCACGAAGATCGCCTCGGAGGTCTCGCTGCCGAAGAAATCGAGTCCCACGACCGAAAGCAGCCCCAAAGCCAACCCCGTAAGAAGGCAGTGCACCGCACAAACCGTCCCGGCGATCTGGCCGAGCTTGTCTACGTTGATTTTCAGGGGCAGGCTTTCCGATTTCATGAGGCGCGAGGATACTGTACCCCACTACCCTTAGCTCGGCAAGATCGATGCCAGTCTCTAGGGACTGGACTTGCTGGAAACGGAGTCGAAGAATCGGTACGCGAACGGTATTGCATCCGCGGGGCAAGTGAGATGCTCGCAAGCCCCCAGTTCCTGAGCCTTGCTGTTCTTTCGGGCGTTCAACTCCGTAGCCAAGCTCTGCATCGCGGGGAGAAGGGCGGGCAGATCTTGGCGGGCATAGGCCATATACACCGGAGTGTCGGCGAGCCCGGTTGGAAGCGTCCGGACCGCGGGCGAGAAGAGCGCCAAAGCGGCCGGCCTTGGGGAAGTTGATGCCGCCGAAGCAACCGCGACTGAGGCGCCCATGCTATGTCCCATTAAGAAGACCCGCGCGACCTTCAGGTGACGCCTGTTACGTATCCAACTCAAGACATCGCCGACCGCCGTAGTCGAAACCTGTGGACTCGCGAAAACCCACCCCCGGTCGAGCGCCTCACGGGCCGCTCGGCCATGGCCGTAAGCATCGAAGAACATGTTCTCGGTCCCGCCGGCACCGTGCAATCCGATTACCAGCGTTGTCGACACGTTCGTCTTGCCCTTCAACTCACTCGGAAACGCGATCCGAAAGTCGGTCGCTCCCTGATGGACCAGCGGCATTTCTTCGATCTGATCCAACCGCTGCCTACCCTCATCGAGAATCTCCGCCGTAAACAGCATTTGAATCAGGGGTCGCTCGGTTTCGGCCGTAGGATCATCGGCCAGAGCAAGCACGCGCGTGGCGAGGAACTGAGCCTCAGGCTGCAAAGACGTAAGCATTCCCTTGGCCCTGATTTTAAGGCCCTTGACCACGTTCAAGTACGCGCTCCGAGACTCGTCGCCTACTGAGACGGGCACCAGAACGCCGGCTTCAGGACTCTGATTGAGTTCGGGCACGACTTGCTCCGGGTGAACGTCGATCGTCAGATCTCTGCCGGGAGTCGCGAAAATCGACTGGCTGCCAACGGCGATCCGAACTGGCTTCCGGTCGGCCGGAGAGTACGCCCAAGTCACCTTAAGGCTTGCAACTCCCTTCGGCTCGGCGTAGGGCGGGCTGAATCGTATCGTGATGGCATCGCCTCCGGTCGGTGGCCGGTTCGTTAACACGTTGTGAGCTGCATCCAGCGACTTGCAAGCAGATCCTAAGTCGCCTTGAAGGAACGCATTTACCGCCGGGATGAGAAAGTCGACCGCGATGACGTGCCGGGTTTTGTCGGGCACAGCCATCCACTGGTAGTCCATCGCTAGTAGCCGCTGGGCCACGTCGAAGCGGGTGGCCGTCTGATCCGCCGGTGCGGTGAGAACGGCGGCGATCAGGAACCCAAGCATCGGCGGGAGTGTACACCGCTCCGGTACCCTTCGCCCGTGCGTTCCCGCCTCAAGCTGCTGAGCATCCCGCTCGTCATCACGATGCTCGCTTGGGGATTTAACTTCGTTTCGGTCAAGCTGGTCTACCGCGAACTCGCTCCGGAGGCCCTCGCCCTCAGTCGATTTCTGCTTATGTGGGGGCTGCTGGTGATCTGGTGCCGTGTGCGTGGAGAATCCCTCAAGCCGCTGCCGGGCGATGGCTGGCGGCTCCTTGCCGTCGGGTTCGTCACGATGGGCCTTTATATGGTGCTGTTCCTGACCGGCATCCACAACACGAGCGCGGGCGAGGGGGCGATCGTTCTGGCAACGGTCCCGCTGATCACTCCGCTGTTGGCGGCGCTAATCGGCCAAGAGGTCTTCAGCGCAACGGCGTTGGGCGGGGCGTTGGTCGCCTTCGGAGGCGTGGTCTGCGTCGCCCTAGGGGCGGGCGCGCCCGGCCCTTTGAGCGCGCCGGTGGAACTTTGGCTGGGAGACGCGGTGATCCTCGCCTCGGCGTTCGTCTGGGCGTTCGGCATCGTAATGACGAGGCCGCTCCTCACCCGCTATTCTCCGGCTCAGGTTTTGACGATGTCGATGCCGGGCGCTCTCCCGATCCTCCTCCCCTTTGGTCTGCGGGCCACTCTCGACGCGAACTGGTCGCACCTGTCGGCCACCGCATGGGCGAACTTCACCCAGATCGTAGTCTTAAGCGGGGTCGTGGCATTTATCGGGTTCAACGCGGGCTTGCGGCAGGTCGGCGCCTCGGCGGCTACTCTGTACCAATTCTTCGTCCCCGCCCTGGCTGCGTTCTTCTCTTATGCGATTCTCGGGCAGACGCTTGCTCCGCTCCAATGGGTCGGCTTTGCAGTCGTGCTCGTCGGCGTGGCTTGGGGATCCATCGCGCGTCAACGCGCGAACGCGGCGTTACTGGCCGAGTCGCCTGCGGTCCAAGCAGAGTCGTAATCAGGGAAGTGCGACTGTGTCACACCTTCGCAATTAACGACGGTCCTTAGCTACGAAGTCCGATAAAGTCGGGCCGACCACAAGCGGAACAAATTCCGCGTCCCCCTTGCGGAGGCAGGAAATTGCGAGCACGAGCATCGTCAGTCGATTCGGTCTTCCGCAGGATCGTCGATGTCGAATGTCTCCCGACTCCGGATGCCCGGCAACCTCGACCAGCGGCGGTTGAAGCGCTCGACAACATCGTTGTAGAACCGCGCTGCGAAATCGATCTTGAGGCGGGTGCGTTCCAGGTCGTCGAGGAGGTTGCCTTCGATGTGTTCGAGTTTGCCGAGGGCGGCTCTGAGATGGGTTCTCAGCGTTCGTTCGCTTTGGGCTTTCGCCTTAACTGACGAATCTGCCGGTTCCTGAGCAGCTTCTCGGAGTTTTTCGCGCTCGTCGTCGGGAGCCTCCTCAATCAGGCGCTGCAACAGCGCATGACGCCGGTGCATCTGCTCTTCGATCTGGGCCAGGGCAGACCGGGCGTCGAGCCGCAGCCCGAAGAGGTGGCGGTACAGTGCGATTCCGGCCGGAGCCAGCAGCACGGCGAGAACGATCGCCAACCAAATCACACGACGCACCTCCTTGATGCTAGATTTGGAGCCGCGGAGAGAAGGTCGATCGGCCTTCCGCAGCCCTTATCCCAAAGTTTACGGAGCGTCCCCGGTTTCGGTTGCAGCTAGGTGCGGTGGATCACGAGGCTGTCGGTTTTCCCCTCGTGGCCTAAGGTCGCAGTGCCGTCTGGCCGGTGCTGCAAAAGCATCGGAGTGTTGAACGGGGGTCCGGTACGGTCGGCGGCGGCGCCCATCACTCTGATGGGTTTTAGAATCAATCGGTCGCCGTCGGCCGTAGTGTCGCCTTCGATCGCGATTCCGCCGTCTACGGCGGTGAATGTGTTGTCTCCAGTGATGGTGATGGAGACTTTGCTCGCCGTTCCGGCGATGCCGGGGTCTTCGCCCATCTTGGCTTTGTAGCCCCGGTCGCCGACCCAAGTGCCCTTCCAATCAAACGAGCTGCCGCAACCTGCCAAAACCGCAAGGGCGATTGGGATGAAAAGGAGCTTCGCAGATATACTTTGGCCCATGGTCGCTGCCCCTGCCGAAGTCTACTCCTCGATGGGGCTGCTGGCTTCAGAATACGAGCTGATCCTCAAGCTGATGGACCGCGAGCCCAGCTACACGGAGCTTGGGATGTTCGCCGTCATGTGGAGCGAGCACTGCGGCTACAAATACAGCCGACCCGTGCTTGCCGCCTTTAAGAAATATAAGGAGGCCATGGAGGGTGATGGCCTCGAAAACGCGGGCATCGTCGATATCGGCGATGGGCTTGGCGTCACGATGAAGGTCGAGTCGCACAACCATCCTTCGGCGGTCGAGCCTTATCAGGGTGCGGCTACTGGGGTCGGGGGGATTATCCGCGACATCCTCACAATGGGGGCTCGTCCGATTGCATCCCTCAATTCCCTGCGGTTTGGACCGATCGGAATTTATGGCCAGGATGGCCATTCGACTCATCTGCTGGAGGCTGATGCTACGGTGGCGCGCAACCGGTACTTGATAGAGCACGTCGTCGCGGGCATCGCGGGGTACGGGAATTGCGTCGGTGTTCCGACCGTTGGCGGCGAGGTCGGATTCCACGCGCGCTACAGCGGCAATCCCCTCGTCAACGCGATGTGCGTTGGGA
>JBBSFL010000082.1:0-11471 GCA_038238735.1 Fimbriimonadales bacterium
CACGCTTGAGCAAGCGGCCAGGCTTTTGCCTATGGCCTTCCCCTACGACGCCCCCTTTCCGCAATAGCGGTTTGGGCCATAATCTCTCCCGGAGAGGTCGCATAGTGGTCTAGTGCGCCGCACTCGAAATGCGGTGTGGGGCAACTCACCGTGGGTTCGAATCCCACCCTCTCCGCCATTTTAAACGGGGCAATGCCGGCTCCGTTGCTTCCAAGCGGGCTACTTCGTAGGATGCCGTCGAAAAGACGGCACGCTCGCTAGTCCCGTTAGGGGATGATCGCTATTCCGCCAGCTCCGAGGGAGGCCCCGCCGATTTGTGTCGACGCTCCGGTAGCGAGGTCTACTCGGTAGAGGCCCGGCGTCCCGGTGTCGAAAGTGAAGTAAGCCTTTCCGAGTTGGGGGTCGATGGCGAGGCCGGAGGAGCCTGCCACATCTACTCCAAGAGGGCCTACGGTGTGGAGAACTCCGCCCAGGGGGGTGTCCATCTTGGCGAGGACGTCGTTCGCTCCATCGATGATAAAGAGTTGGTTGCCGGCGGCGCTGTACGATGCCCCGCCCGTGCCGGGGGATGCTACCGACGGATCGCCCGGTGCGTAAGCTTGGAAGGCACCCGTCGAGGCAATGGTGCCGTTGTTGGGATTGATGCTGTACGTGCGGCCGCTGCCCGCGATGTAGTAGAGCTTGACGCCGTCGGGAGAGCTGTAGAGCACTCCGAGCGCGTCATCGATCGCGAGGGCGGCCGCGCTCACCGCAGTGCAGGTGCCGGTGATTGCGTTCACCCGGTAAACGATTGAGTCGCCGCCCATTCCGTAGAGCTGGCCGGATTGGGATCTGAAGCAGATCGACCGAATGCCGCCCGGGGCGTCGAGAGTGACAGGCAACCCGACCGTCGCGCCAGTATCGAGCTTCACTTTCTCGACGGAGCCGGGAGTTAGCAGGAGGTAGGCCTGCCGATCGTTCAGTCCGAGGAAGCTGCTGCCACCGCAACCCGCCATCGCGGCAACCAAGGCGAAGACGATCAAAACGATAAACCCAATCCGACGCATCCTTACTCCTCGTTGGCGTGCCCTTGGCCCGCCTTTTTCCAGTGTAGACGTTCGGTGGCGCTTCACGCCAACGACCGGAGACTTAGACGCGGAAAGGACTCCAACGCTTCCGTGAATTTGCGTGGACTGGCGCGAGGGACGCGCGGGGTGCAGAGGGGTTATAGTGAAGATCGGTTAAGGATTTTAACATGCTCAAGCCACCGCTTCAATTCCTCTTTGCCTTGCTTCTGGTTTCCCTTGGCGCCACAACTTTTGGTCAGGCTCCGTACGTTTTCAAGGATCACTATTCGAAGGTTGAATACATGATCCCCATGCGTGACGGGGTGAAGCTGTATGTGGCCGCCTACGTACCGAAGGATGTTTCGGGCAAGCACCCGATCCTGATGGAGCGGACCTGCTATGGGGCGGGACCTTACGGTCCTGGTACGTTCAAGAACCCGCGGGGCTCCAAGAAGATGCTTGACGCGGGCTACATATTTGCTTGGTCGGATGTGCGCGGAAAGGGACACAGCGAGGGCGACTACGTGAACATCCGGCCCGAGTTGACGCCAGGCGAGAAAGGGATCGACGAGAGCACGGACACTTGGGACACGATCGACTACTTGATCAAGCACGTTCCGGACAACAACGGGCACGTCGGAATGTGGGGCATTTCGTATCCGGGTTTCTACACGGGGGTTGGGGCAATCAACAGCCATCCGGCTCTGAAGGCGGTCTCGCCGCAAGCGCCCGTGAGCAACTGGTTCTTGGGCGACGACATTCATCATAACGGCGCCTTCTTCCTCCAAGATAATTTCGATTTTTCGGCGGGGTTCGATGTGCCTCGCATAGGCGTTGGCCAGGCGGGCAAAGCGCCGGTTATAGATCGAGGAGGAAAGAGTTCGTACCGGTTCTTCCTCGACACTGGCGCGCTACCGAACTTCGACAAGACGCATTACAAGGGTTTGATTCCTTACTGGAACGAGGTGCTGGACCACGACACCTACGACCAATATTGGAAGGATCGGGCGCTGCCCGACCACATGAAGAACGTGCGGTGTGCCGTGCTGACGGTGGGGGGTTGGTTCGACGCGGAGGACATGTGGGGGGCGCTGAACCTCTATAAGCAGACAGAGAAGCAAAACCCCGGCATCAATAACTTTATCTGCATGGGCCCATGGTTCCATGGCATGTGGGCGGGTCGCGCCGGCGGGGGGCAGACTTTCGGCGATCTCGACTTTGGAATGCCGACCTCGGACTACTTCCAAGACAATATCGAGTTTCCGTTCTTCGACAAATATCTGCGGGACCAGCCGCTGGCCGCGCCTGCAGAGGCCACCGTGTTCGAGACGGGCGTGAACGAGTGGCGATCGTTCCCGCAGTGGCCGCCAGCAGGTTTGGGGAGCGAGACCCTCTATATGGACCAACTCGCGACGTTGAGCTTCAAGAAGCCGAGTCTCGACGGACGAGATCACTATGTGAATGATCCGGCGAAGCCGACGCCGTATTTGGCGGACTTTGAGGCGAACAAGCGGCGGACGCGCGAGTATATGATCGACGATCAGCGGTTCGTGGAGGGCCGGACCGACGTGGTCGAGTACAAGACCGACGAGCTTGTCTCCGACCTGCGGATCGCGGGGCCGATCGAAGCCGATCTTTGGGTCACTACCACGGGTACGGACGCCGACTTTGTGGTCAAAGTCATCGACGTGTGGCCGGATGACTCCACGGTTAAGAGTCAGAAGGGCGTGTCTATGGCCGGCTACGAGCAGATGCTGAAGGGCGACATCTTCAGAGGCAAGTTCCGGAATTCGTTCGAGAAGCCGGAGCCGTTTGTGCCCGGCCAGCCGACCCGGGTTCGGTTTAAGCTAAACGACGCGCTTCACACCTTCAAGAAGGGCCACCGGATCATGATCCAGGTTCAAAGCAACTGGTTCCCTCTGGTCGATCGCAATCCTAATAAGTTCATGAACATCAACAAAGCCACCGACGCCGATTTTCAGAAGGCGACCATCGAAATTCTGCACTCGCCGAAGTATGCGAGCTCGATCAAATTCGGGGTGATCAAGTGACCCTGCTCACGATCGCTTCTCTGATCTTCGCCCAGCGCCGTGGCGGCTGGGCTGGCGCGACGGTGCATTACGCGCCGGATCGCACCTGCGACTTGCAGAACATTTCGGTCGACGTTGATGTTGACTATCCAAACAAGACGATCAAGGGGCATGTTGTGAACACGATGAGCCCCTTGCGCAGTGGGCTGTCGGATGTTCACCTGATGGCGGCGGCACCCGTGGAGATTCTTGGCGTGTCGGTCGACGGCTCGGTCGCGCGTTACACCCAGACGGGTGACGATCTCGACGTGGCGACGGGGCCCTTGACGAAAGGCAAGCCGATCCAGATCGCGATCGACTACCGCATCGTGAATGCGGCCGGAGGCTCCTTCGGCTCGGGACGAGGCGGATGGCATTGGATCGCGCCGAGCACGACGAATCCGAATCATGTTGGGTTCTGGACGCAGGGCGAAGCGGAGTACGCGCGAATGTGGGTTCCGACCTGGGACTACCCTAACGATCTTACGACCAGCGAGACTCGCTGCACAGTGCCCGCGGATTGGGACGTGGTGGGCAATGGCGTTCTTGTGTCGAACAAGACCAGTTCCGACGGGAAGCGGCGCACATTCGACTGGAAGTCGACAATCCCTCACGCCACTTATTTGCTGACGCTATGCGGCGGGCCGTTCGACATTAAGCGCGACAACTGGGAGGGGGTGCAGCTCTGGTACGTCGTGCCGAAGGGCGAGGGCAATTTGATCGACGACTCTTTCGGCGACACGAAGGACATGCTGAGCTTCTATTCAAAGATCCTCGGCTACAAATATCCGTGGCCGAAGTATGCCCAGGACGCGATGTACGACTTCGGCGGCGGAATGGAGAACGCCTCCGCGACCACTCTGCAAGAGAGCGCGTTGACGGAGAAGCGGGAAGGCTTCCGCAACATGGCGAGCCTGAACTCGCACGAACTCGGCCATCAGTGGTTCGGCGACACCGTGACCTGCAAGGACTGGGGCGACACGTGGCTGAATGAGAGTTTCGCCACTTATATGCAGATCATGTACTTCGAGCACAGCCGAGGGCGGAACGCCTTGGACCGCGAGATCGATGCGAACACGCGAAGTTATGTGGCGGAAAGCCGCTCGTACAAGCGGCCGCTTTCGACGAAGATGTATCCAGGCGCGGAGTCGATGTTCGACCGCCACACCTATCCGAAGGGGGGAGTGATTCTGCACACCCTGCGCCGGTGGCTGGGTGACGAGAACTTCTTTGCGGGGCTCAATCTTTATTTAAAAACTTGGCAGCACACTCCGGTGGAGAGCGCGCAGCTGCGGCGAGCGATGACAGAGGCGAGCGGGATCAACTGCGAGCCTTTTTGGGCACAATGGATTGAAAAGCCAGGTCACCCGGTTCTCGACTACACGTGGGAGTTCAAGGAAGTCGATATGGGAATGGGAGCCCTGACCCTGCATGTGAAGCAGACGCAGGACACCGCCGATGGCACTCCGATCTACGACATTCCCTGTAAAGTAGCCGTGATCGCGGGCGGCAAAGTGCAAAACTTCCCGATTCGTCTGAACGCGGCAGACCAAACGATTACGCTTTCTGGACCAAAGCCCGATGCCGTAATCCTGGACCCCGAGCACGACTTCCTGCGCGAAATCCCGACCCTCCACTGGGCTCCCGAGGAACTTCCCTTCATCCTCAAGTACGCACCATCCGGCCTCGAGAAGACGGAGGCGATGCGGCGTATGCTTGCGAACGGGCCGACCGATGAGGCTGTGCGACAGGTGGCGGATGCGGTGCGTGCGGATCGGGATGCGTTTCCGGCTCTAGCTACTGTACGCGGGCTCGCAAATTTGAAGCGAGCCGAGTTGCGGGCGATGTGGATGGAGCTTCTGAACCATCCCAATTTCGACCGGCGGGTCGAGGCGATCGACGCGCTCGCCCAGCTTCCCGCCGATTCGGCGACGGTTGCGAAGCTTCGGTCGATGGTGACTGCAGACGCGCCCATCGCGGTTGTGGTCGGTGCGCTCAATGCATTGGCTGCGTGGGACGCGAAGGGGAATGTCGACATCTTCCAGAAGGCGCTAACCATCCCTTCCCGCCGAAACCGCATCGGCTTCGCGGCTCAGCAGGGGTTGGATAAGGCTAAAGGATGACGGGACCGACGAGCTAGCGCTCAATCGTGGTCGCGCGCCCGCAGCCCGTTCACTCGGTCGACCGCATGTAGCGCCCGACGCAGCCTTTCTTCGGGCGAACCGGATAGCTGAACCATCGGTGCCGGCTGATCGGCAAGGCGCTCGACGAACCACTCGTGCATTTCGTGCCGAATCCCTTCGCCGTCGCGTGTTCCGTCCTGCACGAACGGAAAATCTGGCAGGGTGAGCAAGTACAGATCGAACTTATCACGAGACGCAATTGCATCGACTTCTTCTGAATACCAGCCCAAATATCGCCGGTGCCAGATCGCGGTCGCGAAAGCGTTCGTGTCGCAGACCAACACCTTGTTTGCTAACCCGGCTGCTTCATGCTCCCGCCGCTGCTGCTCACTTGCAACCTCTACGAAATCGGCGATAGCCCACTCGTCGGTCTTCGCCGCCGAATACTCTCGGCCGTATTCCGGAACCCAGTTCGTTCGAAGGGCGGATGCCAATTTCATTGACAGAGTGGTCTTTCCCGTCGACTCCACCCCGATTAGCACGATTCGCTTCACGAAGTGAGCGCGGACGCAGGGCTCGAGGAAATCCAGATGGTTCAGCGGGTCATCTCGAATGATGATCGCCGAGATCGGAACGTTCGCCCGTTCGATATCCACGCAGCAGTGTCGACAGCCGATTGCCGCTGCATACCCTTCGCCGTAGGCTTCCGACGTGAAAACGACATCCGGACGTCGGCCGAGAAGCTCGACTGTCCGCGCCGCCCACGGCTCGGGCTCGTCCGGTAGATCATCGGGTGTAACCACGACGCTAAGATTTGTATGAATCTCTCGCAGCCAGGCTGCTCGCAAAGCTGCGGGGATCGTCTGGTTGGGATGGTCGCACACGATCACCGTTAAGTCGTCCACTTGGGAGCGAGCTGCATCGATTAGGAATTTATGACCCCGATGCGGCGGATAGAACTTGCCTATGACAACCCCGGTCATCGCTCAGCCTAAGGTCTCCCCCGGCCGAAAATCCGCTTCCGAAAGCGGTCCCGGCATGGAAGGGACTTCGTTCCCGGACAGACCAATTCCTTGGGTGCGCATCAGGCGCGACCAGATGATCAGTCCGCTGATCGCAAGCCCGAGCAACAGAGCATATAGAACCGCCGTCGCCACAAGACCTCGGGAGATATAGAGGGGCAGATAGATCGCGTCAACGAGAATCCAAATCATCCAGTTCTCAATCTTCTTGTGGTTCAAAAGCATCTGCGCGATGATGCTGGCGACGGTCAATGCCGAGTCAACAAACGGTGACGCTCCCTTGTAGAAGGTGATGATCGGGACATAAATCGCCGTGCCGACCGCCCAAATCGCCGCGATCGCCGCCCACGAGGTCCAGGAGATTCTGGAAATTTTGAGTTCTGTTCGCCCGGTTCCACCTTTTGCCCAGGCTATCCAGCCGTAGACGCCCAGAGCAAAGAAGAAAAACTGCAGGCTCATGTCCGCAAAGAGCCGCGATGCATAGAAAACCCAGCCGTAGATGAGCACGTTCACCAGCCCGACCGGCCAGTTGATCATGTGCTCGATGGCGACCAGATAGACCCCGACTACGCCTGTTACGAAGCCGGCAAATTCCCACCAGTCGCTGCCGAATTGCCACCTCAAGCCCAATCCGACAGCCACGGAGAGCACAGCAACCGCGGCAAGCAGGGGGAGGTTTAGCTTCCGAAACAAGGTGCTGCGATCTTACCGAGTTCCGTTTTGGGGATCAGTGAAGGGCAGATCTGGGACTGATGGGGTTGAGGGGCTTGATGGAATTGATGGAATTGATCGAACTGATTTGGGAACTCGGTTCCGTCAATTCCATCAGCATCAACGTTCCATCATCTTTCACGGCAATCGATGCTTCGTAACGTTGGCGTCCTTGCGTGTCTTCTCGGCCGCCGCTTCGCAACGGTCGCAGAATTGCTCGGGCGTTAGGTCTCCCGTGAGCATCGACGTTAGGGCGTTTTGTGTTTCCGTGTCGAAGGCCGGGTACCAGAGGCGGTATTGGATCGACCAGACGTTTTTGCTCGCCTTAAAGTCGGCGGATGGGGTTCTTAGGACCTCGGGAAGATCGGTCTGATCGCTGCCCTTGATCGCCATAAGAGTGCCCTTCTCGGTCACGAACTGCTTGGCCTTGGTCAGCGAGGTCATGTATTTGAAGAACGCGACGGCCGCGTCGGGATTCTTGCCCTTCGCGGGCACCATCCAGGGCTCGATGCTGATCATGAGGCTCGTGGGATCGCCCTTGCCCCCGGTTACGGGCGGGACCAGCATGTACTCCATCTGGGCGTTGGGCGGCATGGTTTTCTTCATTTCCGAGTACAGCCATGTGCCGCATGGGATCATCGCGGCTTTGCCCTGGAGGAAGTCCTGCTGCGATTCGGTGTGGGTGAGGGCGACGGCGCCCTCCTCGAAGTACCCGCGTTTACGCAGTTCGTCGATCATCTTTGCCGCCTGAAGGATGGCGGGAGATTTCCAGGCTCCGGGCTCCAGGTTCTGGCAAGCCTTGATCACGTCGGGCCCGCCCACGCTGAGCGCCCACGGCAAGAGCATGCCCTCGATCATATAGTAGGGGTAGTGACCCTGGAAGGTGATGGGCGCGATTCCCTTTGCTTTGATCTGTGCGCAAAGGATTAGTAGTTCGTCGTACGAATGGGGCGCGGTCCAGCCGTTCTTAGCGAAGACCGACGGGTCGTACCACCAGCCATTTACGTTGAAGAAGTAAGGAAGCATGAACTGCTTTCCGTCAAGGGAACCTAGAGCGAGGATATTCGGTTCGAAAGTGTCGCGCCACTTGCCGGTCCCTTCGGCGGGCGGACTGTCGAGGGCGGAGTTGAGGTCCATCAACTCGCCGTCTTCCGCGAGGCCCCACTGGTCCATGCCCCATCCGGGGTAAGTCAGATCTGGCGGTGATCCGCCCACGAAGCGAGGACGAAGTTGCTCCCAGACGCGGGGATCTCCGCTGACGGCTATTTTTAAATCCGGATTCTTCTCTTGGAATTCCTTGGCGGCCCGTTGGTAAAAGTCGATGTCGTAACCACCCTTGAAGGCGACCACGTCGAGGTTGCCTTTAAGCTTGCCGCTCCCGGACGGGGCATTAACGGTTTCGCCAGGACCGTTATCGCCCCCGCTCCCGCAACCCAGCAAGGCAACCGCCATACAGCCAACGAGAATCGAGTGCATCCGCATGTGTCAAGAATAGCCCGATCTGCTTTGCGGACGAGATTCTCCTACTTGATGGAGGAGTTAGGAATGGATGTTTTGCCGCCTTCAAAGACGTAGATCCAGCTGTCACCCCCTGCCAAACCTCGGCATGAGGGAGCTTCAGACCTGAATCACGTTCCGCCTTGCCCGAACTTTCAGTCGATCCAACATGACGGCGACGAGCAGGATGATGCCCGTGATGACGTTTTGGTAGAAGGGCGTCACGTTCAAGAGGCTGAGCGCGTCTTGGACAGAGCCCATGATGAGCACGCCGATGACGACGCCGCTGATCGTGCCCACGCCGCCCGTTAAGGAAACGCCGCCCAGCACGCACGCCGAGATCACTTGGAGTTCTAGCCCGACCTGCGTATTCGGTTGGCCGCTCGAAACTCGCGAGGCAAGGACGAGGCCCGCGCACGCCGCCATCATGCCCTGCAATGTGAAAATTAGGATCTTGGTGCGGGGCACCCGGATCCCGGCGAGGGTTGCCGATTCTGGATTGCCGCCGATCGCCAGGGTGTTTCGTCCGAAGACCGTGTGGTTGAGCAAAAAGCCGAAGACCACGAAGCCAACGATCATCATGAAAATAGGAACCGGGACTCCGAAGTAGTGCGAGCCTCCGAGCGCGGCGAAGCTATCGCTTCCGACTCCGATAGAGGTGCCGTCGGTGATGATCTGGCCCGCGCCGCGGACGATCTGCATGGTGGCCAGGGTCGTGATGAGGGCATTGATACCGACTTTTGCGATCACGATCCCGTTCAGAAAACCCACGGCGGCCCCTGACGCGAGGGCCGCCAACACCGACAGCCACACATTTCCCGTCTTGTTGACAGTCATAGCTGCGAGCACGCCGCCCAGCGCGGCGGTCGAGCCGATCGAAAGGTCGAAATCTCCGCCGGCGAGGCAGAACAGCATCGTGCACGAAATCAGACCAACCGTCGTGACCGACAGGAGCAGACCGGTCAGATTTTGGACCGAGGTGAACTTCGGAACGAAGAAAACGCAGAGCACGACGAGGACGAGAAAGATGAGCGACATCCCCATCGCGTCCCAAACTTGCCAGAGACGGTTCTTCACATGTTTCCCCACTCTTCGTCGGAGATCCCCGCCTGACGCAGTACCTCTTTCAACAACGGAACGCTAATGTCACCCCGGTGAGGATTGGGCAAGATCAGCGACTGGTCGCCGCGCCTCATAATCTCCTGTCGCCCACCCGCTTCCGGTCCTGTGAAACCAAGCTTGCGGAGCGCCTTAATGAAGTCGCGCCGAGAGACAGGTTTGTACTGCATGGATGGCCCGGACTTTAAGCTGACTCGCTGAAGTTCAGGTCGATTCCATCGATGACGGGCAAGTTCATGCCGTGCCGGGCACGGTAGAGGATCCAGTCACCTAGCGCGCTCTCGTGCTCGGTTTTGCACGTCTCAAGCATGGATTCGTGTGCATGCACGCCGTCTAGATGCGGAATTGCTTCGAAGTAGCAACCGTCCTCAAGGCTTTTAAAAGTCGCCTGAGGGAGGATCTGCGCGATGTAGCGTTGCAACACACGTCTAGTATAGGACAGTTTGTCACGGCCTCCCGAAGCGGCAACCTTTAGGACGCGAGGTCAGTTGCGACTGGGAGAGCTAGCTTTAAAAGGGATTCCTGAGTCGCCTCAGCGCGAGGTACATCGCCGACGATCAGACCTTGCCGCATGACGAGGATGCGGTCGCAGACACCGAGGACCTCGGGAAGCTCGCTGGAGACAAAAACGATGCTGATGCCCGTCTCCGCGAGGCCATAGATAATGTCGTAAATCTCGCGCTTCGCCCCGATGTCGATGCCTCGGGTGGGCTCATCCAGGAGCAGCACCTTAACGTTCTCGCTGATCGAACGACCGAGAATCGCCTTCTGTTGATTTCCCCCGGACAGAAGCGAAATAGTCTGCCCGAGAGACGGAGTCTTGACGTGCAGGCGATCCACCTTGTCCTGGGCGTTTTCTCTTTCCTTGTTGGGAGAGATCAGGAAGCCTCCTGGCGAGAAGCGGCGTCGGACGCCAAGGTTGATATTGTCCTGCACCGATCGGAGCGGAATGATGCCCTCCTTCTTTCGATCCTCCGGGCAGAGCATGAGGCCGCCGCGAATGGCGTCGGCAGGGTGACCTATCTTTAGGCCGCCTCCATGGACGAAAACCTTGTTCGCGCTCTTGGCGCTGTCCCCGAAGATCGCCTTCAGAAGTTCGCTGCGCCCTGCGCCGACGAGGCCGAAGATGCCGAGGATTTCGCCTTTCCTTAGGCTGAGGTTCGCTTCAGCGCTGAGCCCCGGCCCGGCAAGGCCACGAATCTCGATGGCTGTGTCGCCAAGCTCGCGCGGGCGGTAGCCGAAGACGTCGTCGATCGGGCGGCCCACCATGCGGTTCACGAGCACGCCGGCATCGATTTTTGTGAGGTCGGGGAACGTCTCGACGTGTGCTCCGTCGCGCAGCACCGTGCACGCGTCGCAAATCTTAAATATCTCGTCCATGCGGTGGCTGACGAACAGGATCGCCTTGCCCTGCTGCTTCAGCCTCGCGATGAGGGCGAAGAGCCGCTCGACCTCGCGCGAACTGAGGCTGCTGGTGGGTTCGTCGAAGGCGAAAACCTTGGCATCGCGAGAAAGCGCTTTAGCGATCTCGACCATTTGGCGTTGCGCGATGGGAAGATCGGCGACGAGCCGCCGGGGATCGATCTCTTCACCGAGTTCGGTTAGGATGCGCTTGGTTTCGTCGTATAGCGTCTTTCGGTCGAGCCAGCCGGCTCTGCTGGGCGGGTGGCCGAGGAAGACGTTCTCCGCGACGTTCATGTGCGGTACGAGGTGCAACTCTTGGTAGATGACCGCGACGCCGCCGTTGATCGCGTCCTGGGGTGTCGAGAATTTGCGTTCCTCTCCGTCCAGCACGATCCTGCCGCTATCCGGCGTGTAGACCCCGCTCAGAATCTTGAGGAGCGTGCTCTTGCCTGCGCCATTCTCCCCACACAATGCATGCAC
>JBBSFL010000083.1:0-11337 GCA_038238735.1 Fimbriimonadales bacterium
GCTCTTGCCCGAGGACACCCCGCTCCACGACAAGGAGAGCCTACGCAGGGCAGGGTGTGTTGCTGCATGACAGATGAAGACACCGTGACGCTGACCGACTATGTGAGACTGTGCTACCAGAGGGCGCGGGACGCCGGATGGCACAACAAGCCTCGCGAGAAGGGGACTCGGCTTATGCTGATCGTCTCCGAACTCGCCGAGGCGATGGAGGGCGAACGTAAAGACCTGATGGACGACAAGCTCCCCATCGAAAGATGGCCGAGGTCGAACTGGCCGACGCAATCATTCGCATCTGCGACTACTGCGGCGAACACGGCTACGACCTCGAAGGAGCCGTCAGGGAGAAGCTGGAGTACAACCTGCACCGCGAGGATCACAAGCTCGAAGTGCGACGGGCTGCCGGAGGCAAGTCCTGGTAAGTCAGCCGGAACTGGTTCCGCTGCCAGTCTACCTCTGGGGATTCTGCGGCTCGATCAACTCAGGGCGTAAAGGAGAGGGCTTCGCCGAGGAGGTCGGCGAAGCCCTCAGACATTTCGGCCACTTCGTTGATGACTTCACCCTGAACAAGCAGGTCGGGGTCGCATGGGTCTACGAGATCACCGGCAAGGACATCAAGATGTTCCGCCGGGTGCGCTGTCAGGAGGGCCGCATGGAGATCACAGCCACGGAGCCGCTCACGATCCGGGGCCCGGGGCTAACCTCGCTCCTCAAGCGGGTCGAGGAATGGCGGGCAGCATCGCAATCAAGAGTAGCCCACGAATAGCCTTCGGAGCCGTCCCCAGCCTGACCGCCTCGCTCTGGACGGCCTCTTGCTCGACCTCTCCGAGCACCCGCTCGAACACGCTCTCGTCAAGCACGGCCTCCTGACCAATGGCGCGAAGCGGGTGCCCGGGCTGGGCTCGAAGGTGTGCGCCGGGAAGGCAGCGCGAAGCCTCTCGCACGCCTCCCAGGTCACGTCCTTGGACTCCAGTCGGCCCGCGAGCTTGGTGATGATCACAAGCCTCGGCACAGCAATTCGCATGTATAACCTATAAGTGTACCACACACGCGGTATACTAAGGAATTCTCAGCCAGTCGTCCCGCATCTTGACGGCCGCTGCGTCGGCGTTTGAATCGAACACCATGTTCCCGTTGCCATCGAGGGTCAAGCCGATCAGACCCAACAACTCGTAAGGCATCTCCGAGGTCGAGTAGACCATCCGCTCGTACAGATTGGAGAGATCGGTCCCCGCCACTTCGTTGATTGCCATCAGAATCCCGTCCTCGGGATACCCGGTGTTCGGCAGGCGGTAGCGGTCGAACATCAGCCGCATCACGTCGTCCAGCGACCTCTCGCCATTCGTCCGCGACCGGATCGCGGCGTCCAGGATCAAGCCGGTGATCAGCCCCTTTGTATAGAAACTGAGGTCACCGACCCCAAAGCCGCCGTTCTCCCAAGCTCGCCGAGAGGAGTCCGCAAGAGTGACGCTGAACCGGCTCTTGCCGGATTGCAGCGCCCGAATCTGCTCGCCCATCTGTTGGAGCAGCCATCGCCGATCTTTCGCCCCGCTTCGGTAGGCTACAAGCTTCGCGTAGTAGTCGGTTACGCCTTCCGCAAACCACAGATTGGCCGTCCGCACCTTGCCCGTGTAGTCGAACGGTCCGAGGATAGCGGGTCGGATCTGCTTTACGTTCCAAGCGTGGAAATACTCGTGGGCCGCCAGATCGGCCAGACCCAGATCGGGGGTGTTGGCGATGGCGATGCAGGTGCTGGCACGGTGCTCCAGCCCGCCTGCGAAGTTGCCGATCGCGAGGTGAAACAGATACACGTAGCGTTTGAATCCGGCTTTCCCAAAAAGGCTGAGGGGAACCTTGCTCACCGCCCGCAGAAGCTCGGTTTCTCGGTCGAGGTTCGGTGCGAAGGTGTTGTCCGGCGAAACAAAGACGACTTCGAAAGGAATATCGCCGACCAAAAATTTCCGCCGTTGAAACGTTCCCATCTGGATCGGATGATCGATAAGCTCGTCGTAACCACCCGCGAAGTAGAGGCCGTCCTTGGAATCCATCCCCGTGGCAATCTCCCACTTCGGAGGCAGCGTCACCTTGAGAGTGTCCCTCTCGGTGAGGCGGCTTACGGGGTACATGAAAGTCGCCGCTCCGTTTTCGAACGCCTTGTCGGCGCGCACGTTGTCCGCGAAGAAACCGAGCCCGCCGTCGTCCCCGACCACGTCGTACGAAAGGGTGACCGACGAACCGCCCACGCTCTTGACGTCCCACTCGCGTGGATCGGGGGAGGTCACCGCAAGTTCGCCGCCAGCGGCATCGGTCGCCTTCACGTGCTGGATTTTCTTCTCGAAGTTCAGGAGGAAGTAGAACCCTGGACACCAGGCGGGGATTCGAAATTTCTCGACTGGGTCCGCTTTGTCGACGGTCAGCGTGACATGCAGGATGCCCTTGTCGGGGATCGGCTCCAGCGTGTATTGGAGGTCCGCTGCGGCCAGCACCGGACCCAAAGCGAGCGATGCGGCAAGCAGGCGATAAAGAGTCATCTCGGTTATGTACGATACCTACGGACCGAAAGTGGCAAGGGGCCCCCAGGTATTAACCCGGCGGCCCCTTGCGGAGGTTCTTCAAGAAGAACTAGTTGGCGGGCGGCGGCGTTCCGGGCTTTGTGCCCTTTCCACCCTTGCCGTTCTTATGGTCCTTGCGCTCTTCCTTCATGGTAGCGGCGAGCTGCTTCTTCTGCTCGGGCGTGAGGATCGCCATGATGCCGTCGCGAGTGCGCTTGCCAAGGGCCTGCATCTCAGGTTTGGCCTGGTCGCGAGTCAGCGTTCCGGCCTTAATCTTCTGCATGAGCGCCTTGCGGTCTGCCTGAGACTTACTGAAGAGGTCCTTGACCTGCTCCTTCTGCTTGTCGCTCAAATTGAGCTTGGCGAAAGCCTCTTGCATGTGCTTCATACCGCCGCCATGGCGACCGCCACCGGCTTGGACGCCCGGTCCGTTCGCCGGTGGTCCGCCGGCCGGTCCCGCGGTTTGCGCTGAGGAAATGGTGAGCGCCGCAAACGCGGCGACGATGAGGGTGATTAGAGTCTTTTTCATGATTTGGAGATCCTCCCGAGGCTGACTATCGCAAGAACGTAAGGGAAGACGAAATGTTCACCCCTCAGGCGGAGAATCGTCGGACGCTGGTGGGGCTAACGCCGAACTTCTGATGGAAGGCGCGACTGAAGTGGCTCACTCCCGCGAATCCCACCGTCTCCGCCACGGCGCCCACGGGCAGTCCGCGTTCGCTCAGCAGCAACCGTGCTTTCTCGAGTCTCAGGGAGACAAGATAGCGGTGAAAGGGCTGGCCCGTCGCTTGGCGGAACAGGAACCGGAAATGCGAGGTGCTTAGGCCCAGTTGAACCGCGATCGTCGTGTCCGTTACCTGGCGAGCGAAATTGCGCTCGACCAGCGCGAGGGCGCGATCCACTATTTTCGACGCCGGATCGTCGGCAGGGGCCATTACGGATTCGGTCACTTGCCGGACCATCTCGAGGCACGAGGAACTGAGCGCATCTCGCGTCGGACACTCTTCGAAGGACCGTGCAGCCTCAAGCTGAACCCGGTGCATCTCCTTTCCCGCGCCGAGCTCCAGAGTCGCGGCGGAAACCACGGCGAGGAAGAGCAGCGCCTGCCCTCGGGCCTCATCCAGATCCTCGGCTTTGGCAATCGAGGACTCTAACTGCGCGAGGGCGCGCTCGAATCGGGGCCGGTCGCCGAGTCGCACTATCGAAGCGAGTTCGGAGAGGGGAATGCCCCCGCCGCGGGCTCGGAAGGGGCAGCCCGCTTCTTTGCGACTCTCCACCAGGATGTCGACGATGAGGAAGGAAGCCGGCGAGCCGAGGTCCTTGAAGCGAAGCGTCGTCGCCTGCGTCCCCGCAGGAACGTCGATCGTGAGCTTGTCCAGCCTGACTCGGCGGCCATCGACTTCGGTTTCTTCAGCTTTCTCCAGAGAGCTCCCGTCGCCGGGATGGAGCGGGTCCGCGCCGAGAATTGTGCCGTCGTGATAGTGGCGTCCATTCAGGAGGTCCAGCCGAAATACCAGCTCTTTGCCGTTATAGAGGTGCACGCTCGCCCCGACGGTTCCTGGGGCTTCGCTGGACGCATCGGCGAAGAGAGCGAAAACCCCGACGAGAATTAGCCGGGTCAGCTCCCCCGCTTCCTGCAAGGCGACCTCAAAGGAGTGGGGCAGGGCCCGTGCAGGATGTCCGCGCGTCGAGCCTCCGTTGCTTTGCCAAGCGCGGAGCCCCTCACCGGCGACCTCTACCATCGGCCCCGTAGAGGGCCGCGGTAAGGGTAGGCGGGTCGTTTCGATCGCCTGCATCAAGGCTGGGGGGTGAGGCTCACCGTAGTGTGGGGGAGGTGCCCGAAGAGCGAATCGCGCATTCCCTGGACCCGCGGGCTGATTAGCTCGATGTCGTGCTGGAAGTAGATCGGCACCCAGGCGCAGTCCTTCAGCGCAATGTCTTCCGCTTGAGCGTAGAGTTTCGCGCGCTGGTTGTCGTCCATCAGCCCGTCCGCCTCCGCGCAGAGCTTATCGAACTCGGGATTGCTGTAGTAGGTGTGATTCTCCGCGCCCGTGGTCGAGAGAAGCAGACTGAGGAAATTCTGAGGATCGAGGTAGTCGGCGGCCCAGCGCATGTGGAAGAAGCCCACCTTATTAGAGTCGTGCTTTTCCAGGAACGCACGCCACTCCATCGAGCGGGGCACGACGTTGACGCCGAGATTATTCTTAAGATCA
The DNA here is from genome assembly GCA_038238735.1 of Fimbriimonadales bacterium. Taxonomy (GTDB): domain Bacteria; phylum Armatimonadota; class Fimbriimonadia; order Fimbriimonadales; family Fimbriimonadaceae; genus JAFDWR01. The sequence continues at coordinate 4,763 of JBBSFL010000083.1, forward strand.
CTCTGCACCGCTTCCGCGACGATGCGGATGTCGGGATAGCTTTCTCGATACTCGATCTCGAAATCGGGGAGACCTTTGCCTCCCGGATATCCCGCTTCGGCGAGCAATTGCTTTGCGGCGGCCGGATCGTAAGCCGGAAATGCACCCTTCTCGCGGTGGCCGAGCACGTCGGGAGGAATGATCGTGTCCGCCTTCGTGTTCATGCCCTCGAGGATTTGGTTGACGATGCGATCCCGGTCGATCGCCATCGCGAACGCTTGCCGCACCTTTTGGTTGGCGAAAGGGGCGTAGGTTTTCAGGTTGAAGCCTACGTACCAGATCGCGGGTCGGGGATAGAAGTGAAGCTGGGGCTTGTAGGTGGGATCATTCTTAAGACCATCCGCATCCTGCCGCTGGAGCGAGACCAGATCGAGTTCGCCAGACTTGAACTTGCTGAGTCGCGTCTGAGCGTCTTTTATCACGGGACGCTCGATGCTCGCGATCTTGGGCGCGCCGCCATGATAAGCTGGGTTCGAGTCGAGCACGAAAAGCTGATCCTCGATATAGGAGCGCGGCTTGTAGGGCCCGGTGCCCATCATCTGTTCGACCTTCGTGATCTCGTCGGCGTGGCCGTCCTTCATCGGCATCGCCTCTTTCGCGACGACGAACCCGACCGGATAGGTGAGCTTCTGGAGGAAGTAGGCGCGGGGCTGGTCGACGTCGATCTCCAATACGTAGGGGCTGATGACCTTCACTCCGGAAACCTCTTTGGATTTCTTGTCGAGCTTCTCCTTCACGCCGACGATGTCGCTCAGATAGTTCAGGGCCATACCCTTGCTGAACTCTGGATCGGCGGCCCGCTCGATCGAATACTTAAAGTCATCCGCGGTCACCTCGCGACCGTTGAAGAACTTCACCCCTTTCTTGAGGGCGAATGTATAGGTTTTGCCGCCATTCGATATCTTCCAGCTCTCGGCGAGGTTCGGTTTGACCTTGCTGTCCGTGCCCCAGCAGACGAGGCCCTCGTAGACCTGCTGGATGATGTCGATCGTGTCCCCGTCCTGGACGATCGCGGGGTCGAGCGAAGTGGGTTTCGTCGGGATCGGATACCGGAAGACATTCTCCTTCCCTTCGCTCGCCTGCTTAGAAAAGTTGCCTTTCCCGCAGCCGATGAGAAGAAATCCAAGCACGACGATAAGCGGAGCGAAGCGACGCATGAAGCCAGTTTACTGCGTGCCGTCTTTTCTGTTGAGTATTTGAGTTATAATTTAAGTCCTGTGACTGAATTGTCATCTGTGCTTACTGCGCTCTATTTGCGAGGCGGCCCCCGAGGTCAGGATTCGCCCCGAAACCGGGGTCTAACGGTGATTAGCGAGCTGCGGAGGCGGTGTGCCACTTCGTCGTCGGCGGTCGGTGCCCTTCGCGATGCCGGGCTGTGGATAGAGGCGCTGATCTTGGAGTCGCACGGTCTTTTAGCGTGGAGCGCCCATCAGGTGTGCCGACAGCGAGTTCTCACCGCCGAGGACGACGGGTACCCGTCGCGTTGGACCGCCATTCTGGGTACGAGTGCCCCGCTTGCCTTCTGGCGGCGCGGGGCTATCACGTCCGGACCACCGGTCACGATCGTGGGAAGCCGTTCCGCACCCTTGGAAGCACTCGAATTTGCCTCTGAGGCGGCGCGCCGGGTTGTTTCTGCAGGCTCGGTCGTCTGGTCGGGCGGAGCCGAGGGCTGCGATCAGGCTGCGTTGGCGAGCGCGGGAACACACGCCGTCTCGATCCTGCCTTTCGGAATTCTTCGAGCGCGGAAGGCCCCGTGCGCCCTCCTGAGTCTCTCGGCTCCGAGCGACGAGTTTTCCGCGGCAAGCGCGATGCAGCGCAACGACCTTCTCTATAGTGTCGCACCGCTCACGGTCGTGGCCCACGCCCGCTTCCGGGAAGGGGGGACGTGGCATGCGGCGGTAGAGGCCCTCCGCCGTCGGCGCACCCGCATCGCCATTCTCGACGACCGGTCCCCAGCGGTCCGTGCCCTTGTCTCGCTTGGAGCGGTGCCCGTGCGGGCCGTGGAGGAATTGGGAGACGTGCTGAAGCGCGCTCCTATGCAGCCGGGCTTGTTTCAGAACGCGGGTTAGCCGTTGCGGGGCGCATTCCGCTATGCTATTCGGCAATGCTCCGGCGGTTTTGGCCCCTGATCGTCCTGATCCTCGCTCCGCTCGTCGCCCTCTGGCGACCGGTGTTTCTCGGCGAGACGATCGGTGCCGTGGACCAGATTCAAGCGATGGCCCCTTGGAAGGGGCCGGAACCCGTCCAGCCGTGGGACGTGCTTCAAGCCGACAGCGTGCTCCAGTTCCTGCCCTGGCGCGACCTCGTGTTCAAGTCTTGGGCGAAAGGGCAGCTTCCCGCCTGGAACCCGTACGAGTTGGCTGGAACCCCGTTACTCGCCAACTCCCAGTCGGGGGCCTTGTATCCGCCCCACATTTTCGTCGCTCCGTTGCCCGCATCCACACCCGCGAAGATCGCGCTTTTGGCGTGGCTGCATCTGGCCCTGGCCGGCTTGGGCACTTCAGCCTTATGCCGCCGGCTGGGTGGCTCGACCATCGGCGGTCTTATTGCCGGGCTCTCGTTCGTCTTCTCCGCCTTCATGCTCTCGTGGACGGCCCTTCCGAGCGTTATCGAGACGGTCGCCTGGATCCCCTGGGCGCTCGCCGCGTGCACGGGAATTCTCGACGGGCAGAACCTGAAGAGTCAAGCCCTCGCGACGGCCGGCCTTGCGGGCTCGGTTGCGATGATGGCCCTCGCCGGTCACCTTCAATTCGTGGCCTATGGGGCGATGGCGATCGTCGTATTCGCGGTCGGTCGAGCCATCGCTCATCGACCCCGGCTCACCCTAAAGCCCACACTCGTCGGCATCGCTCTCGCGTTGAGCGGCCTGTTCCTCGGTTTCGGGCTAGCCGCGCCTCAGCTCCTCCCCGTCCTCCAGTTCAGCCAGACAAGCCACCGCCGCAACGTGCCCACCGAGGAGGGATACGAGGCCTATTCCCGCTCCGCCATTCGGCTCTGGGAGCTGGGTGGAGCCGTCTATCCCAAACTGAATGGCGACCCCACAGAATCTGTGAAGCTCGGCGAGCAGGACGTATCGGCCTATTGGCCCGCCTACGTCCGGCCCGGCGCGAACTTCGCCGAGTCGGCAATCGGGCTTGGGCCTCTCGTGGTCTGCCTCCTCATGTGTGCCCGGCGCAAGGCGCCGTACTGGCGCGAGCTTTCGCCCCTTGTGTTCGTCGGCGTGCTGGCCCTGCTCTGCGCCCTCGGCACGGCGATAGGAAGAGTGCTCTATTTTCTGGTCCCCGGGTGGTCCTCGTCTGGCTCGCCTGGCCGGGCCGCCGTGCTCGTCGTCCTCGCTGGGTGCGTGGCCGCAGGAGTGGTTGCGAGCCAACCCGTCGAAGCGAAAGAACGGAAACGAAGGCTGTTCGCTCCTGTCGCGGGCTTCATCGCCTTCAGCCTCGCCACGATCTACGCCGTGATGTACGGGCTGAAGGGCTTGCCACCTGGGCTCCCCAGCCTCGACGCGGGTCTCCTGTCCAGCATCATCGCTTCCGGTATCCGCACCGGAACCCTCCAGGCACTCGTCGCAGCCTTGGTAAACGGCGCTGCCGTAGTGTTCTGGATTCGTAACGGCCGCCGAGACGCTAGATGGCTGCTCATTCCGATCGCGCTCTCCCCTTTCCTGGTCCTGCCGAACCTTGTAAGGAGCGCCCGCGGCGACCTGGGCATAAAGGAGGGGAATGACCAGGGCAGAGTCGCCATCGTCAACGATCGCTGGAGCCTCTACGGCCGGCCCAACGCCTTCCTGCCGCCGAACGTCGGGTCTCTCAGCGGCATCCACGAGCTTGGCGGTTACGACTCCCTTCTCGACAACGACACAAAGAACCTTCTCGACGATGCGAACGGCCAGAATTCCACCCCCGCAGAGAACGGCAACATGCTGTTCGTCAAGTCCACTGCCGATCCTGCCAAGCTCGCCGCTGCGGGCGTTACCGAGATTTGGACCGACCGCCCGAACCCAAAGCTGCCGCCCATCCCGCCGAACGATGAAGGAATCTACAAGTATCCCCTTCCCGGCCCAGGTCGAGTCACCGCCGAAATCGGCACCCCGACCATCCAATCCGAGTCCCTGTCCGACATCCAAGTCCAAGCCCAAGGCCCCGGAAGACTGACTCTAAGAGACCGCAACCTCCCCGGCTGGACGGCAACTATCGACGGCCAACCCGCCAAGATCGGGGGAGAAGTCTGGCGCCAAATCCAACTCCCCGCCGGAACCCACGTGGTCCGCATGGAATATTCTCCGCCGGGCCTCGCAAGCGGCATTCGAATCGCCCTCGCTTGCCTCCTTCTCCTTGGGATCGGAGTCGCTTTAGCCCTACGCACTACCCCAACGAAGCCGTCGTCGTCGTAAACTAGAAGGAGGCGTGATGAGCAATCCTCTCCTGCAACCGATTCTCCAAGACCAGAACACCCATTCCGGCCGATGGATGGTAACGATCTTCGACAACGACACGAACACGGTCGATCAAGTCGAAGACGTGCTGATGCTAGCCACCGGCTGCGACGCACAAGAAGCCGCCATCGAAACTTGGGAAGCTCACACATTCGGCAAGGCGCCAGTCCATTTCGCTTCTCAATCCGGCTGCGAAGAAGCGGCGCGCATCATCTCCGCCATCGGCGTCAAGACGGAGGTCGCTCCGGAATGGCAGGACTGAGCACGACGGCCCCCTCGATCATCGAAGCGCCCGCTCCATTCGAATTGGAGGAGGGGCCGAGCCTGGGCCGCTGGATCGTCACGGTCTACAACAACGACCACAACACTTACGAGGAGGTCATCACGATCCTCATTCTCGCGACGGGCTGCGACCTCGACGAGGCCTGGACGGAGACTTGGGAGATCGACAACCTCGGCCGATCCGTCGTCCACCACGGCCAGGAGGAGGAGTGCAACGAAGTGGCCTCCGTCATCGGGCGGATCGGCATCAAGGTCGAGGTCACGGAAGAGTAGTTGGCCGGCCCTCCCCGCCTCCTCGTCGTCGCCTCGACGTTCCGCATCCTCGATAACTACATCGATTCTCTTCGCCTCCTGACCACGCAAGGTTGGGACGTGCGCACGCTTCTCCTTGCCAACAACCGCGATCCGGACGCTCAAAGGCTGGATGCGGTGGACCTTCCCGTCGCCGGAAGCACCTTGCTCGATGGCCGAAGGCCGAATCTCTTGGACGTGCGAAAGCTGAGGCTGGCAACAACCCGCGCAGTCCGCGACTTCCAGCCCGAGGCTCTCTTCTGTACCTCCGCCTCAAGGTGGCCCCAAGGCACCGCCGCTGCGACTGCACGCAAGGCGATGCCGGACATCAAGATCATCGCCGGGCAGCACGGATTCGTCCAGCCTTGGGATCGCTACCTTGCCGAGCGATGGTGGGACAAGTGCCTGCTCTTTGGCGAATTGCATCGCCGCTACTTCCCCCCTTCCGTGCAAGAGGACTTGATCGTCGCCGGATTACCAAAAATTGAGCGGCTCCTAGGTGTCGCCACTGGAGACGACGGCTATATCGTGTTCGCCGCCCAGGACCAGCCGCCCCCCGAGGCCATCCGAGCCGCGCTCAAGGAATTAGAGAAAGAGCAGGGAGTTCCCGTAAGAATCCGACCCCATCCTCAGTACCCGCACGTATACGACGAGCTTTCAAGCGACTTCGCCATCCTCCCCGCGGGCGGCCCCTACGCCGCCCTCCTCGCCCGCGCTAGGCTTATCGTTACGACTGCGTCCACGGTTGCTCTAGAGGCCATGGCCATGAGGAAGCCGGTCCTCATCCTCCCCTCCGAGGACTCGGAAATCTATGCGGAGAGCGGTTGCGTAGCCGACTCCCTATCCACGGGGGCCATCCAAGAAGCATTGCGGCGGACCTCGCTCGCCGCAGGTTTCCTCTCAGCCGCTCTACAGGGCGAGGGCCATGACAATGTCGCTATCTGCGCTCGTCGGATCTCCGACGAAGTTCGCCGAGAACCTAAAGAGTAAGAACCTCGACATAATGGGCCATGAGGCTATTTGCCGTCTTAGCCCTGTTTCTTACCGTTTTAACCGCCAGCATCGGCCAGTTGGATGTTGGCGCGATGCAATCGACGCCGGTTTCGCGCTGATGCGGCCCGACATCCGGAAGGAGCTAAAGCTAACCAAAGATCAGGACAAGGCGGTGTCCAAGGTCTTGAAGGATTTCCAGTCGGCGGCAAAAGGTGGCCCCACGATGGACATGATGTCGCGCATGTCTGAAACCTCCGACCAGTGCATGGCCCTTCTGGACGACCGCCAGAAGATGCGATTAGGGGAGATCCGAACCCAAATGCGGGGTCCTGATGCTATCGTCGATCCCGAAGTCGCCAAGGCTCTAGCATTGATGGAAGAGCAAACCGCACGCGCCAAGGATATCCACGATCAATTCCGAAGCGACGTGATGGCCGAGAGTCGAAAAGGCTCTAACGACATCATGAAGCATCTCATGAAGCTGCTCGAAGAGTCCGATGCCAAAATGCTTGCCGTCCTCACGCCGGACCAAGCGGCC
>JBBSFL010000084.1:0-11257 GCA_038238735.1 Fimbriimonadales bacterium
GGCCCGTGGCAGCGACTTGCCATAGACGTTCGCCACATCGGTTCGCAGAACCAACGACGGCTTCAGCCGACCGGGCAGAGATTGCAGGACGCCGGCCTGGCCCACCGTAAGCTGAATCGCATCCGGGGCCGCTTCGACTAAGGTCGCCACCGCCAGTTCGATATCCTCGATCCCTGCCAGGAATGCTCCCTCGTTGAAGAAGCCGTGGTCGATGGCTACATCCAGGCATCGCCCAGAGGGGGGGGTGAAGAGGCGGTTGAGGCGGTACTGCTTCATGCGGCTGATCTCATCTTAGACTCTCAGACCTTGGCCCATTTTCGCTTCCAGTCGTCGAGCATCCGGAGCGCCTCGACGGGCGTCAGGCGGTTCACGTCCAGGTTCTGCAGGGCCTGTACCATGGGCGGCTCGTCGAACTCGAAGAGGGTCATCTGGAGTTTTTGTGTCTGCGCGGGAACGGCTCGGGGGGCGTCCGATCGCTGTTCGAGGTCTTCGAGGATCGCGGTCGCTCGAATCAGGACGGAGGCGGGCACGCCCGCCATCCGAGCTACCTGCACGCCGTACGAGCGATCGGTTCCTCCGGGCAGGACGCGGTGCGTCCAGACGATGTCGTCGCCCATCTCCTCGACCGCGACTCGGAAGTTGGCGATAGACGGCACCTGTTCGGCGAGGGCGTTGAGCTGGTGGTAGTGGGTCGCGAAGAGCGTCTTCGCGCCAATCGCCGCCAGGTGCTCGACCATCGCCCAGGCGATGGCGAGACCATCGTAGGTCGAGGTGCCGCGGCCTACCTCGTCGAGGATGACGAGCGATCGTTCGGTCGCGTGGTTGAGGATGTTGGCCGACTCCACCATCTCGACCATGAAAGTGCTTTGACCAAGCGCCAATTCATCCTTCGCCCCAATGCGGGCAAAAATCCGGTCGCAGAGGCTCAGTCGGCAGGCCCGGGCTGGGACGAAAGATCCAATCTGGGCCATCAGCACGATCAGGGCGTTTTGGCGGAGATAAGTCGACTTACCCGCCATGTTAGGGCCGGTGAGAATCAGGATTCGTGGGGGAGGATTGGAAGGCGGAAGTATCGGAGTATTCGAGGGGCCAAGCACATCTGGCTCGTCGGGCTCAATACGCAATATTGGAACACTCCCCAAGCGGGAGTCGTTCGGCACGAATTGGGTGGTCGCGAATTCGACGACCGGATGTCGGCCTGCTTCGATGAATAGGCAGTCTTCGGCCACGATCTCGGGACGGATGTAGCCGCATCGGGACGCGACTTCGGCCAGAGACGCTAGGACGTCGATCTCGGCGAGGGCGCGGGCAGTTTGGAGGAGGGCCTTAGTGTGCTCGCCCACGCGCAGACGCAGCCGGCCGAAGATGTCGGCCTCAAGAGCCGCCGCCTTCTCCTCGGCCCCGAGGACGAGGGACTCGTGCTCCTTGAGCTCGGCGGTGATGTAGCGTTCCGCATTCGCGGTCGTCTGCTTCCGGATGTAGTGCTCGGGCACCTTTGCGATCTGCGCCTTTCCGATCTCGAGGAAGTAGCCGAAGACCGAGTTGAAACCGACGCGAAGGTTAGAGATTCCAGTGACTTCGCGCTCCTTCTGTTCGAGGCTCGCGATGTAGGATTTGCCGTTTTTCGACAGGTCGCGCAGCTTGTCGAGCTCGATGTCAAAGCCTTCGCGGATCACGCCGCTGTCGCGCACGGTGTGGGGAGGATCGGCGACGAGCGCGGAATCGATCAGGATTCCCACCGCGGAGTGGTCGGTGATTTGCTCTCGCAGCTCTTGGATGCGGCCGAGCCCGACCTTCCGCAAGGGATCGCCGAGAGCGGGCATGGCGAGGATCGAATCGCGCAGGGCCGCTAGGTCTCGCGGGCCGGCGAGGCTGGCCGCTACTCGCGACACGAGACGCTCCAAGTCGGATAGGCGTTTCAGGCCGTCTCGAAGGTCGCCTCGGGTTAACGATTGGGAAAGCAAACGCTCCACCGCTTCGTGGCGGGTTACGATCTTGGCCGCGTCCAGCAGTGGTTGCTCGACCCAGCGCTTCATCAGTCGCGCGCCCATCGAGGTCACGGTCTCATCAAGGACTCCGAGCAGGGTGTGCTTGCGGCCACCGTCGGACATGCTGCTGGTGAGTTCCAGAGACCTCCGTGTGGCCGGATCCAGCCGCATGAATCCGTCGACGGAGTAAGTCGAAATCGAGTCCACGTGGGACAGGGGGAGCTTGTTTCGCTCAGCGTAGGCGAGGATCATCGACGCTGCGACAACGGCGGACGGACGGTCTTCCAGTCCGAAGCCGTGGAGGTTGGCCACGCCAAATTGATCGGTCAGCATTCGCACCGCGCGGTCGGCGGAGAGCGGGGCCAACTCGGTTACCGCCGCGCCCAACGCGCCTCGAGCCAACTCGCCGATTATGGAAGCGGGTTCTGCACCCTTCGCCGACAACCCGAGCAACAACTCGGATGGCCTAATTCGTTCGAGCTCTTGCAAGAGCCGATCGTCGGCTTCCTCTCCCGAAAGTTCGGTCACGACGAACTCACCGGTGGAGGGATCAAGGGTCGCCAGACCGATGCGACCATCCTGCACGCAGAGGGCGGCGAGGAAATTATTGGAAGACCCCCGAAGCATCGAGTCGTCCATCACGGTGCCTGGGGTCAGCACGCGCGTCACCCCGCGCTTGACGAGGCCCTTGGCCGCTTTCGGGTCTTCGAGCTGGTCGCAGATCGCGACCTTCAGCCCCTTGGCGAGAAGCCGGGCGAGATACTTCTCGACCGAGTGGAACGGCACACCCGCCATCGGCATCCGCGTCCCGCCGTCGTCCCGAGCGGTCAGGGTGATTTCCAGGGCTTCAGCGGCCTTCTCGGCGTCTTCGCCATAGAACTCGTAGAAATCGCCGACGCGCATCGCCAGAATGACGCCCGGATGCTCGTCCTTCGCGCGGAAATACTGCTGCAGCATCGGCGTTCGCGCGTTCACGGCACCGGCAGTGTATCCCGCCCGTAGCGACGGCTCTGCTTGCTCTAAGATTGAAAGGTGAGCAATCTTGGAGTTCTCGTATGAAAGGGAAGCTTGGGAATTCATTTCTCGGACTCGACGCCAAGGGGCTGGGGCTGAGCGAGAGTTTGGACGCCGACATTCGGCGTCTGGACTCGGCTTTGGGGCGCATGCTGGAAGAGCAGGAGGGACCGGCGATGGTGGAGCTGGCTCGGACTCTTCTAGCGGAAGGCGTCGATCCGGAGAGCGTCGAGGAGCGGCATCCGGAGTTGAAGGACCCGCGAGTGCTGCGCGCGGTCGCTCGGGCGTTTACGGTGCTGTTCCAGCTTCTCAACGTTGCAGAGCAGAAGGAGATCGTACGGGTCAATCGGGAGCGGCGGTCTCACGGCAACAATGAGTCGATCGAAGAGGCGATCGCGACGCTGAAGGCGCAGGGCAAGACGGCCGGGGAAGTCGAGGGAATTTTGCGGAGTCTCTTTATCTGCCCGACGCTCACGGCCCATCCTACGGAGGCGCGGCGCAGGGCCGTCCTGGACAAATTGCTGCAGGTCGCGCTCGCGATGACCGAATCGGAGGACGCGCCCAATCTGCGGTTTCCGCTCGACGCGGGTTGGCGAATCGAGGACCGCATTCATCGGGCGATGACCGAGCTTTGGCAAACGGACGAGATGCGCGCGACTTCCTTAACGGTGCGCGAGGAAGTTCGGAACGCGCTGTACTTCTTTGAGAGGACGATTCTGGAGGTGGTGCCCTGGCTCTATGAAGACCTCGAGCGCGCGTTGCGACGCCACTATCCGGAGATCACCGACATACCGGCGTTCATCGCCTATCGATCTTGGGTGGGCGGTGACCGGGATGGCAATCCGAACGTGACCGCCGACGAGACTTGGAACACTCTTCTCGACCATCGCGAGCTGATCCTTCGCCATCATCTGCACTCGATCTCCGACTTGCGGCGGGAGCTGACCCAGAGCGGCAAGCTGGCGCCCGTCAGCGACGAACTGGAAGCCTCTCTGCAGCGAGACCTTGCGGAGGTGCGATTGCCGGGCAATCGGATGCGGCGCTACGCGCAGGAACGATACGTTCTGAAGTTGCTCGTTTGGGAGACGCGGCTGCAGAAGCTGATCGATGAGGTGGATGCGATTCGCGGCGGCGAAGAGGGCGCATGCCTTCGATGGTCGGCGGACGACCTCTTGGCGGATTTGCGGATGATCTCGGAGAGCCTTGTCGAGAACAAGGCAGCTTGCGTGGCGGAGGCAGGTTCGCTGCCGAGACTCATGCGCCGGGTGGAGGTGTTCGGGTTCCATCTCGCGACCCTCGACGTGCGTCAGCACTCCGAAGAGCATGCGAAGACCGTCTCGGAGCTTTTGCGGGCGGGGGGAGTGACCGACGACTACGAGACGCTGGACGAGGAAGCGCGGGTGTCCTTGCTCGAGCAGGAGATCCGCAACCCGCGTCCCCTCGTGTCGGCCGACTTCCCGCTTTCCGACCAAGCCCGGCGGATATTGGACGTCTTCAGCATCGTTCGCAAGGCGCGCCAGCGTCTTGCGCCCAAGGCGGTCGAGGCTTACATCATCTCGATGACCCACGGCGCGAGCGACTTGTTGGAGGTCATCCTTATGGCCAAGGAGTCGGGGCTGGTTTCGGTGCGGAACGGGGAGGTTCAGGGCGATATCGATATCGTTCCTCTCTTCGAGACGATCGACGATCTGCGCGACTGCGGACCCTTGATGGTCTCCCTTTACGCAAATGTAGTCTATGGCGGCTACCTGAAGGGACGGCCTCACCAGGAGGTGATGCTCGGCTACTCGGACTCCAGCAAGGATGGGGGCTATCTTGCGGCGAATTGGTCGCTCTACCAAGCGCAGCGAAGCCTGGCCGAAGTGAGCGAGCAGGCGGGGGTGAAGTTGCGGCTGTTTCACGGTCGCGGGGGAACGGTGGGGCGGGGCGGCGGCCGGGCCAATCGGGCTATTCTGTCGCAGCCTGCGGGGAGCTTCAAGGGCGAGATTCGATTCACAGAGCAGGGCGAGGTGATCTCTTTTCGATACGCACTCCGGCCGATCGCTCACCGGCATCTTGAGCAGATCGTCAACGCCTCGATTCTCGCAGCAGCTGCCAAACCGGCGCCAGCTCCGAAGGAGTTCGATGAGGCGATGGATGTGATGGCGGAGGCTTCTCGCCGGACCTACCGGCGCACCGTCCACGAGGATCCGGAATTCTGGTCGTTTTACACCCAGGCCACTCCGGTGGAGTACATCTCCTACCTAACGATCGCCTCTCGCCCCGTTTTTCGACCCGGAAAAGCGTTGCAGGGAATCGACCAGCTTCGCGCGATTCCTTGGAATTTCGCGTGGGTGCAGAGCCGGCACGTGCTTGTGGGCTGGTACGGGCTTGGGGAGGGCCTTGCAGCCTTGAACGACCAAGCGCTACTCGTCCGCATGTCTCGGGACTGGCCGTTCTTCCAGACGGTCGTGGAGAATGCGCAACTCGAACTCGCGCGTGCGCACCTGCCGACTTCCCGACTTTACGCTTCGCGGGTCGTGCCGGGCTCCCTTGGCGACCGGCTGCAGCAAACGATCGAGCAGGACTATGAGCGCTCGGTCGAGGCGGTGCTTCGGTTGACCGGACAGAGCCAACTGCTAGAGCATTCCAAAGTCGTACGCAAAACTATCGAGTTGCGGAATCCCATGGTGGTTCCACTGAATCGTATGCAGATTACGATCATGAACCGCTGGGAGACGTTGGACGAAGAGGCGCAATCCGGCCCTTGGCGAGAGGCAGTCCTGCAGACTCTCGCGGGCATCGCGGCGGGCATGCAAAGTACCGGCTGATCGAGGGCGAACACAAGCATCTCTTTCTCCGTCATGGTTACTGTTGCTGAAGCGATTCAGCAAGCTTGGGGTGGTAGTAAACATGCGGCAATCTAGGTTCTTGGTTCTTTCGGCGGCGCTTTTTTGTGGGGCTATTTGTTCCGCTGACCAATGGTCAACCTCCACAAGCGGCTCGCTTCTGCAGTTCAACTACGGTTCGGGCGGCAATACTCCCCAATACGGCGTGCTCGATCTGACATCCAGCTATTTTCGAATGAATTACGGGCCAGCGTCTGGGTGGGGCACCTCGATTCTAACGATGCCCTCCTATTGGTCTGGCGGTTCGCTCTTTCAGGGGACCGCGGTTGTGGCCTCGACGCAGGTTGTGGGAGCGAATCTCGTTCTGACGGTCGATGGAACGTCGAACTCCCTGCACACGCACGAAACGATTACCATAGCGCCGCCGAGCGGAAACGCCATCACGGCCCAGGTCGCGGCAACGACCTCCGGGACCGTGGCTCTCGATAATAGGCCGGGCGAAGCGTTTAAGCCGGTCTTTCTTTCATCGATGCACGAGTCGCCCACTTCGTGGGATGCAAGCTCCGCATACGTGGGTTCGACGACCTACGGATTTCCATCGGGAGGCTGGATCGTCTCTCCTTCGCCAGTAATCAGCGGAACGGTCTTTGGACTTCTAGGCGGAACCTCGGCTTGGAAGACGAATGCGCCAGCGGTCCAAATTACTCTATCGTCCCCAATGCAAGTCGCGGGTTGGGTGACGACAAGCAGTAATCCCAACGACGATAACGTTGGTCTGTGGGCAGCAAGCAATACGGTGCTGTCTTCTTGGAACTACGGAATCACGGTGAGCAACGCGGTTTCACTCCCGGTCCCGGAACCAGGAATGCTTGGGTTCGGCGCCTTCTTGCTGCTACCGTTTCTTCCCAGACGAAAGGGGTGAGAAAGTCTTAAGCGCGGACGGAGCCTCGCGCTCCAAGAGTTGGCTTTCTAGCGCAGAGTTCGGCGGAACGAACCTAGGGTCAGGGATACGAGCACGACGAAGAGGATCGCGGCGATGACGAAGCCTTGCCAGATCGCAGGATTTCCCCAGTCGTCGGTGAGAACCAACGCCCGGACGCCCTCGATAATGTAGGTGACCGGGTTGTAGGTTGCCAGGATACGGAACGTAGGAGGCAACAGATTCATCGGCATCTGCGAGGTGGTCAGGTACAGGAATGGGAAAACGATCACGAACAGGGACTGGACTAGCCGCGCGTTCTGAGTGCGCAGGGCGAAAATCATGCTCACGCTGCTCCATGCCATGGCGAAGAGGATCAGGAGAGCAAAGATCGCCAGAACACCCAAAACTCCCGACTTGAAGTGAACGCCGACGGCGAGCAGGAGCACAAGCACGATCATGCCTTGCATGACCGCCTGCACAGCCACTTCCGTCAATCTCCCGAGGATGATGGCGAGGCGGTTGATCGGCATGATCATGAGCTTCTTGAAGTAGCCGCTCGCGATGTCCTGGACAAGTTCGATGCCCGCATTGCCGGCGGAGAAGAAGACGGCCGTGAAGAGGGCGATGGGCGCGATGAAATCGCGATACGAGACGTTCGGGAAGCCGGGCACCTTCGAGACCGCACTGAGCGAAGCCGCGTTCACAAGAAAGAAGAAGATCGGGATGAACAGCGACGGGATGAGCGCTAGTAGAGGCCGCCAGATCTGCTTGATGCTGCGGATCGAGAGGTAGTACCAGTCGGAAAAGAAGGTGGTAGTCATTGCGGTAGTCGTTGCAGTAGCGCTAATACGGAAGCTTTGAGCTTCGGAATGTCAATTTCCACAGCCGTCCAGACTTCGTTGAGATCGACGCGAAGTAGTCGTGGACAAGGATGTGCCGCATTCCTACGATTTGCGACCAAGGAATCTCAGGTTCGAGTTCTTTGAGATGGTCTATAACCGCTCGGATAGCTTCGCCGTTGATTTGAATGTGATAGATCATCCAGACCTGGGTCTTGGGATCAGAGACAAAGGCGTCTGGGCCCCGAAGCTGCTCTTGCTCAATCCTGGCAATCGCCTCCTGAACATCTTCCAGGCGGTCCCGAACGGTTCTCAAACTGCGATCGCCTCCCTCAATATCCTGTCACGGAATTTGGGCTTCAATCCCCGTTCGGTTGCCACATCGACTGGCAGACCCAAGAGCTCTTCAAGAGCGATCCGGAGTGCAGAGTGATCGAGCAAGCTTCGACCGGGCTCGAGAACTACCAAAAAGTCGATATCACTCGAGGCATTGGCTTCGTTCCTGGCTACAGATCCGAAGACTCGAACATTGCGAGCACCGTGCGTGGCCGCTAAACGCAGGATTTCCTCGCGCTTGTCTGCGATTGTCTGGCGGATAGTCATGGCGATAGGTTTGGTGCTGAATCGATCTACATTCGCGACCGGGCGTAGGGATCGGCCGCGTTCGCATTCACTTCTTCCTCGCCGAGATTGCTGCCCGTGGTCTTCAGGAAGACCTCTTCAAGCGTCTTCGCATCATGCTTGGCAAGCAGCTCTTGAACGGTGCCCTCGGTGACGATCTGGCCCTTGTCCATGACGGCGAGCCGAGTGCAGAGGGCTTCGGCCTCCTCCATGAAGTGGGTTGTCAGGAATATGGTCATACCCGCCTGGTTCAACTCGCGAAGGTGCTGCCAAATGAGCTGCCGGGCGTGCGGGTCGAGACCTTGGGTCGGTTCGTCCAGGAAGAGAATCTTTGGCTGGTGGATAAGCGATAAAGCCAGATCGAACCGGCGACGCATGCCACCCGAATAGGTGTGGGTGAATTTGTCAGCGACCTTCTCCAATTCGACCAACTTCAGGAGCTTGTCGATTTGGGCGTCGATCTGGTCGGCTGGCAGATGGTAGAGACGGCCATGAAGCTGCAGCATCTCCCGGGCGGTCGAGGTTTCGTCGAGGCCAACTTCCTGCATCGCGAAGCCGATTTTTCCATATATCTCTCGCGGGTTTTTCTCCAGGCGAAGGCCATCGATGATAATGTCGCCGCTGGTCCGCTTTACCAAATCGACGAGCATGTTGATGGTCGTCGTCTTTCCTGCGCCATTCGGTCCCAGGAACCCAAAAAATTCGCCCGTCTTGACGGCGAAGCTAACGCCCCGGACCGCCTCCACGTTTCCCGCGTAGGTCTTGCGAAGGTCTTTGACCTCGATGATATTCTCCGCCACCCCACAAGTATGCCCCGCCGTTGGCGTTGTAGACTGGCGATAAGCGCAATGGGCAAGCTCCTCCTACGTTGGATTTTGATGGCGGTGTCGATCTTGGCGGCAAGCTATGTGAGCAAAGCGCTGAACCTCGGATTCGAGGCGCACGTCGAGACTTTTGCGGACTGGGTAAAGCTCTTGCTGGGCGTTGCCGTTCTTGGATTCCTCAACGCAACCTTGGGACGTGTCATCAAGTTCTTGACCCTTCCGATCACGTGCCTGACCCTTGGTTTCTTTGCCCTCGTCGTGAACGCCGCGGTCTTCTATGCGGCGGCAAGACTCGACTTGGGCTTCCGCATCACCGAGACGAGCGTGTTTCGCGGGTTCATGGCGGCGCTCGTGGCAAGCGTTCTGGTTTCCTTCATCAACGGCGTGCTCGGCGTATTCCTTCCCGACGATCGAGATGATTAGAAAGCGCTCGATCCGGCGACTGTTGGCGCCGACGGCGGGGTTCCGGTCGGCGGCCGTGATCCTGCTTTTTGGGCTGCTGTTCTTCCTTCTGGGGGCATCGCTCGCCTTTCACATCGTTGTCGACAAACTCCAGGCCCTCTACAACTTTTCCAACCATTGGATGCGAGCAGTGTCCGACACGCCGGAGCTAGCGACTCACTTTCTCGCTGGTTCCCTGCTATTTCTTGGCGGCTTTATGGTCTTCTACGGCGCTCGACGCGCCCTTTGGCGACTTCAGGAAACCGTCAATCCGAATGTTAAGACTGGGCTCATCGCAGAGTTTCGTCGACGCCAGGAGTTGGCCCAAGGGCCTCGGATCGTCGCCATGGGCGGCGGCACCGGCCTAAGCACTTTGCTGAGGGGGTTGAAGCAGCACTCAAGCAACATCACCGCGATCGTGACCGTGACGGACGACGGCGGCTCCTCGGGCCGGCTGATTCAGGACAAGGGGATGATCCCTCCTGGAGACATTCGAAACTGCCTTGTCGCCTTGGCGGACGCCGAGAAATCGCTAAGCGATCTCTTCCAGCATAGGTTCAAGGACGACTCGGGCACCCTCAGCGGCCACGCGATCGGCAACCTGCTAATCGCGGCGTTGGTGGACCAGTGCCATGGGGACTTTGAAAAGGCGGTGGCAAAGGCGAGCGAGGTCTTAAACATCCGGGGAAGGGTCGTCCCGGCGACGTTGGACCATGTTCGATTGCGGGCTCTCTTAGAGGGCGGCATCGAGGTTTGTGGCGAGACCGCGATCGCCGATGCGGGCGGCAAGATCCGCCGGATTTATCTCGACCCACCCGACGCCGCGGTCAACAAGCTTGCCCTCGCCGCCATCCAAGATGCCGATCTAGTCGTCATCGGGCCGGGGAGTGTGTTCACCAGCATCATCCCGAACCTCCTCGTGCCCGGCATGAAGGAAACGCTCAAGGCTTCAACGGCTCCAAAGGTCTATGTCTGCAACGTAATGACCCAGCCGGGAGAGAGCCAAGGCTTCAGTGCCTCGGAGCACGTGACCGCCATTCTGAACTCGGTCGAGTCTCGAATTTTCGATTATGTGATGGTCAACGACGGCATCCCGAGCGAGGACATTCTCGCCCGCTACCGAGAGTCGGGACAGCACCTGGTCGACGCGGATACCGACCTCATTCGGGCGACGGGCTTCAGGGTTATCCAGGGCAATTTTATGAGTCAGACCGACGTCGTGCGCCACGATCCGATGCGGGTAGCCAACCGCCTGCTCGCGGTCCTTAGCGATTGAAACGCGAGTCGAACTGGTTACTATCCTTGAGATGAGCTTGGATCAATTCTCGCGATCACACGATTGCGACCACCCTAAAAAAACGCGAGTAATCGACACAAGAAGCAGCGCCCGACACGGTAAAGTGGCCTACTCAACGAACGCGTCTTCAGCGGGTGCCTGCCGCAGATAGGCCTCGATAAAGCCGTCGATCTCGCCGTCCATTACGCCGACGACGTTGCCCGTCTCGAATGCGGTGCGGTGGTCTTTGACCATTGTGTACGGCTGCATTACGTAAGAGCGGATCTGGCGGCCCCACTCGGCGGGGCCGCTGTCCCCTTTGATCGCCTTCATCTGGCCCTCGGCGCGCTTGCGCTCGACTTCGGCGACCCTCGCGAGGAGCACGAGCATCGCGCTGGCCCGATTCGCATGCTGGCTCCGCTCGTTCTGGCAGTTCACCACGATGCCGGTGGGGAGATGCGTGATGCGGACCGCGGACTCGGTTTTGTTGACGTGCTGGCCGCC
>JBBSFL010000085.1:0-11166 GCA_038238735.1 Fimbriimonadales bacterium
GGGCCACACGGTGCCCTGATGGTACGCCGCGTCGAGGTCCGCTAGCGGTCCCTGGAACCGTCCTCGATACTCTGGCTCGTCGGGCGCCAGCGTCCGAAGGCCGACCGGCGTTAGCAATTCCCGCGTAATTGCCTCCAGAGCGCGCTTCGCCTTTTCACCTTTCGCCGGAGCGAACGGAAGGGCCATCGCGATGAGCTGATTCGGGCGAAGTGAGGCGTCCGCCGGATCGACCGTGTCGAGATAGTGCCCACGGACCTCGTGCCAGAACTTCGGCTCAAAGCTCGCTTCGGCCTTCTCCGCCGCCTGCCGATACGAATCCGCCGATTCCCCGAGTTTAGTCGCCAGTTGCTCGATCACGCGGCACGCATTAATCCACAGCCCGTTGATTTCGACGGGCTTGCCATGGCGGGGCGTCACGACCCAGTCGCCAATTTTCGCGTCCATCCAAGTGAGTTGCACTCCCGGCTCGCCCTGGTGCAGCAGGCCGTCAGTCGCGTCCACGCAGATTCCGAAGTGCGTGCCTTCCATGTGGCGCTGGAAGACCTCCTTCAGGACCCGGAGCATCTCCTTGGCGAACTTCTCGTCCCAGTTCGCCTCCAGCGTCTTGTGGATCGCATTGACGAACCAAAGAGTGGCGTCGACCGTGTTGTAGTCAGGCGTCTCGTTGCTCTCGACGAATCGGTTCGGGATCAATCCGTCTTTACACTGGCCCGCATAGTCGCGCAGGATGCGTCTGGCCTCCTCGACGCGGCCGGTATGGAGGCAGAGGCCGGGGAGCGAGATCATCGTGTCCCTGCCCCAATCGGTGAACCACGGGTAGCCGGCGATGATCGAGGACCGGGCCCTCGTGTTGACGAAAAACTTTTCCGCGGCCGACCTCAGGGCAGGGCCTACCTGGGCGTTGCCGGCCCCGGAGACTTCTTCGGGCGCGGTCTGCGGCTTCGTATTGGCCGTCGCCGCCACGAGCACCGCCTCTTCGCCAGGAAGCAGCTCGTAGCGCAGCTCGCAAGGACAGAAAAGATCGTCTCGAGGAGCGAGTCCGCGTTCCGATTCCCGTGCGTGCTCGAACCTGTAATACCAACCCTGGATCGGCACGCGCTGCGCCTTGGGGTGCATCAAATGCAAACTGACCCCGCCATGCGTGACGAC
The DNA here is from genome assembly GCA_038238735.1 of Fimbriimonadales bacterium. GTDB lineage: Bacteria > Armatimonadota > Fimbriimonadia > Fimbriimonadales > Fimbriimonadaceae > JAFDWR01. The sequence goes on from JBBSFL010000085.1 coordinate 1,150, forward strand.
CGTCGAGGCCTTCGGAAACTCCATCTGCTCGGGATAGCCCGGCATCTCGTAAAAGTTCTCGTGATACGGCTTATGGGAAACGAGCGGACGCAGGGTTAGGAGGACCGGGCTTGGGCCCACGTTCTTGTATCGCATCGTGCAGGCGTTCTCGCCCGGATGCATATAGAGCCGCCGCTCGATCTCGATCCCTGACGGTCCCAGACGCCAGAACGCCGCGCCGTCGACCGAGAACTCGCGCAGATAGTGAAAGCCTTCGGGGTAGATCGCGCCCGGATACTGGTTCGCGCTAATGCCGATCGGATTGCCATCCGATTGCACGAATGCATCCAAGGAAGCAAGTAAGACCATCCGCTTCGTCGGAGGCTCGATCGCCGCCACAAGCAACCCGTGATACCGCCGGGTGTTGATCCCGCTAGCGGTTCCCATGGCATAGCCGCCTATACCGTTTGGCAAAAGCCACTCGCGGCGCGTGCTGAAGTCCAGGTTCCGACACTGCTGCTCGTCGAGCGTGTACTTCATCGAGATATTCCAATTGTAGTCGCTTGGGCGCGCGATCCCTCCAAACCTTTTACAGGATTTGCCAATGATCTAGTCCTATCCAGCGCAGCTTTATGGAATGAAAGGGATGGAGCAGGATGACGATTCAAGAGGCGAGAAAGCTGGTGGGGCAGACGGTGGTGTTGCGATGGACGGACCGTCACGGTTCTCCGCTCGAACAGCTCACCCCCATTTACAAGGCGGATTACGTTCCGATGTACGGCCCTTGCCTGTTCACCGATGCCGGTGAGATCAACCTCGACAAGATCGTCGGCGCCGAAATGGTCGCAATTCAGCGCGCAGCCTAGCGCTTGATCTTGCTGAACCGGTGGCGCAGCAGCGTCCAAAACGCATCCGGCGCATCCGTCCAACGAATCTTCTTGCCGGCCGCCTTGTTGCGCGGTTCGTACCGGATTGGCAATTCGACAATCCTGTTCCCCATCCGAATCGCCTTCGCCGTCGCCTCGGGACAGAACTCGAACCGGCGGCACTGCAGGTTCATGGCCTGAAGCACGTCCGTCCGAAAGGCTTTGTAACACGTAGCCTCATCGGTGACGCGGCGAAAGTAGAGGATGCGAACCGATAAAGCAAGCATCACGTTCACGATTTTGTTCGGCAGGGCCATCCCTTTCGGCAAGCCATGCGCGAAGCGTGTGCCATAGACGACCGTCGCGTCGCCCTTCAAAATAGGCTCGACCAAGGCGGGAATCTCTTCGGGGAAATATTCCAAGTCGGCGTCTTGGATTATCGTCGCCACCCCCTTCGCGTGGGGCAGGGCCTGGCGGATCGCTGAGCCCTTGCCCGACTTCGCAGGATTCTCAATGACCTGAATCCGGTCCCCGAATTTGGCAAGCTCGCCCGCCGTGCCGTCGGTGCTTCCGTCGTTGATGACGATAATCTGAGTCTTCAAAGGTAGGGCGAGCAAGCGCTGGATTACCTCCGCGATCGTGTCCTGCTCGTTCAACGCCGGAACTAGAACGGTGACGTCGGGGCGGGCGTCGGCACTTACGATTTGGGTCTCTCCTGAAGGCGCATCGTGCCCTGCAAGATCAGGCGTCCCTTCTCCGATTTCACTTCCAGAAGGGTCAACATGCCCGGCGTGCCAATATCCTTATCGAAGTCGATAAGCGGATTCAACGCTCCGACCAACTTCGAGGCCGATTCTTGGCTAACGGGCTTGCCCGAAAGTTTGATGCGCGCCCCGTCCAAGGCCAACTCGTGCCCGTTGCGGGCTATGAGAATTCCTTCGACCTCGATCGGAATCGAGCCGAACGCAAACTTGGCTGTTCCTTCAAGGTGCATTCGGGTGCCAGAAAGAGTGACATGCACATCCTGCAACGCCGGATCGCGCTTCATCGCTCCCTTCGCCATCGTAGCCGCAGACAGCTCCACCCGAAACGTGCCCTCGCCACACGCGCTGATAACGATTCCATCATGCCTTGAGGCCCTGCGGAAGTCGTAGCGCACCTCGGGAAGCGTGGCCTCCAGCTTGTCGATCTCAAACCCCTTGGCACGGCCCCGCTCGAGCCGGACTTCCAGCTGCTTGATTCGCCCATCCCGCGGAGCATCGGGTTCCAAGTAGAGGGGCAACCCGCTTACGGAGAAATCCTTGGCGCGCACTCTCACCTTAGCCAGATCCCCGTGGAGTGTCGCCGTACCCGACGGCGTCATGTGGACATTCACCTTCGAATCGGGGCCAAGCCGGTCGTGAAAATCCTGCGCCGCCGCCCTTTCGGCCGAGTGCAGTTTCGCAAAACCCCCGATCCCGAGAGCCGCCCCAAATAAACCCAGTACAAGCAAGATCAAGCGTTGCCTACTGTTAGTCTGTATAAGGCGTAAATCATAATAGAAGAGTCGCGGCGCTGCGAATGGGAACGAGGATAGCCCATCCCACGTTTCTACGACCGACTTCGAGTTTCGATATGCCTGACACCGCCACGTTAACCCTGGGACCTGCCGCCACCGAGTCGTACGACCTGCTCCGAGGCGAGTGCGGCATCGTGCCTACCGAGCACCTAAGCGTCCTTGTGCTCGAAGGCGACGACCGAAAGGGCTGGCTGCAGGGGCAAGCGACCAACGACCTCCGATCATTCACCCCCGGCACCGCAAGTGCCTTTTGCTTGTGCCAGGTAACCGGCCAGATCGAGGCGATCTGCGACGTCTGGGCGATGCCGGATAGGTTCATTCTTACCACCGCCCGGGAGACTGCCGGAGCCGTATTGAAGCGGGTCGAAACGATGGTCGTTCTCGAGGACGTCCGCGCCACCGACGTAACCGCCGAGAGCAAGATCATTTCGGTCCAAGGCCCGACTGCGACGAGTGTGCTGGCCGAACGCATGGCGCTCCCCACGCTCGACGCTGGGCAAGTCGAGGTCGACGGAGTCAAGATCTGGCTGCTCCGCTCCAACCGGACCGGAATGGGCGGCTGGGATATCGTTCTTCCCGCCAGCGAGACCGACCTTGCCGCGAGCCTGTCGAAGGGCATTCCAAAGATTCACGCCACCGCCGCCGAAGCCGCTCGGCTCGAAGCCGGCGTCCCCGTCTGGGGTCGCGACGTCACCCCTAAGACGCTCCCTCCGGAGCTGGGTCCAGCGTTCGAGGCCCGTCACGTCAGCTACTCGAAAGGATGCTATATGGGTCAGGAAGTGCTGATGAGGCTCCACAGCCGCGGCCACACGAACAAGTGTTGGGTTGGCCTGATGGCTGAGAAAGCGGTCACCGCCGAAGCCCTCGTGGCGCATTCACGACGGCCCGACGCGGGAGCAGTGACGAGCGCGGCATTTTCCCCCGATTACGGCTACATTGCGGGAGCGATGCTCCGCAACGAAGCTGTCCAGGAAGGCGACACAGTTACGGTGCAAACGGAGCGCGGTCTCGTGGAAGCGGAAGTCCGCGCCATGCCGATCCTTCGCTTCGACTAATGATTGCCGGTGGCCGACTCTTCGTCGCTCGGAACGTCGGGCGGTACGTCCTTCATCTGGAAGTGCCCTATCGCAAGGCAAATTAGGACAAGTCCGGACAGCGCCGCAATAACGCCGGCGGGATAGATTTGCTGTTTTGTTAAGACCGGCACGATGAATCGGCCCAGCGCGGCCACCGCACCAACTGCGGCGATGCCGTAACCGACAGCCTGATAGTTCTGCGCCAGGGCCGCGCCAAAGATCACCAAGACGCCGATCCCACCGCCACCGATGAGCGACATCAGGCTATTGTCCTTGAAGTAGGCGAGTACACCGAGGGCGATCATTACGATCCCATAAGCCAATAGAACGCCGCCAAGCCACTTCATGGCCAGAGCCTACCTCTCTGCTGCGGCTCCTTCAGATGTGAGGTTTCCTCAGAAGGTTGCCTGGCTTCGGCAATCTTCCGTCCCGACTCTCAACCCTTCCTGGCTCCTACCTGTGGCTAAGTAAAAAAATTGGCTGCCGGGCCTCTAAAAACGCCGACAGCCATGCCTGTCCCCGGGAAGGGGACGAATCGGCCCTAAGTTGATCTCAGGCGCCTTGTCTTGAAGCGGTCTGTCGTAGGGAGGACAGGGTCCGTGTTCATGCACTCACGAACCAGACGCGGACAGCAGCCTCCGACGTTTCCTTTTCGGTGAACAGGGCACAAAAGGTCCAATCTCATTGAGCGCGAGGGCTCCCTGCGAGCTTTCTTGACTCAAACCGGGGGAAGAAACGGATTCTGTCGACCCTTCTGGGCTTCGATCCAGAGCACCTCGAGCTCCCGATACAGTTCAGGCTCCAAGTTCATCAGGCCATAAGAGCATGAGGTCTCCCCAGTTCGAACTGCCCAACCGGCGTCCCCATAGCTGTAGTGCCACCACTCGTCCCGACAATTCGAAAAGCCCTGGCTCAGCATCGCTTCCACCAAAATGGACCGATTGCGTTGAGCCTCATCCGAGAGACCAAGGGTGTATGTTCGGGCCGCCTTGAACCGATCGAACGGAGAAGTCGTGTCGAGTGGCTCATTCGAATCGTCGACCAGCCACACATCCGCTGCGGCTCCCGTGCAGTGCCCCGGAGGCGCTTTCTGGTCGGTCGGTGCCACCCACCGGCAAACCGTCCGGCGAAGAGAGATCGAGTCGCGCAGAGGATAGGCCTCCCGCGCGCTCTCCCACATGAAATCGTAGATGCGCTGCTGCCTTTGAAGCGGCCGCCAGCCCTCGACCAATCCCAAGTACATTCCGTCGGGAAGGGACTGGGCCGCCCGCTCCAGCATCTCGGCGACGGTCTGTCTCACGAAAGGAACAACCTGCGGACGCGCGAGCCGGACGTTTGGACAAGCCACTCGCACATCCACCAGCGGCTCCCCGTTCTCCCGCTCGAGTATCTTGTTCAGCGCGCGAATGGGCTCCGGGCGTCCTTTGCTCCGATCCCAGGCGATCATCGAGGCGGCACCACGCGGCGCGGACCAGGCTCGGTACGCGTCGGCTCCGGCGGAGTCGAGCCCCTCAAGGGAACTTGAATCACGTCGTTCGCATTCAGCACGAACGCTTTGTCCTTGGACATCCCCATCCTTTTGCGAAACCGATCCTCGCCGAGCATCCGCTGCACGCGCAAAGCTTCCAAATCGCCCTTGTCAGTAACCCCGCCTGCCGCTTGGATTGCCTCCGCAAGAGTCATCCCGTCCTTCCAAGCCACCAATCCCCCGTTTTTGACCTCTCCGACCACGGTGACAAATCGCCGGCTTTCGCTAAGCGGCACGACAACGGTGTCCGCTCGCTTCAACTCGAACTCGGGGGATCGGGCAATATCCAGTCGCTTGATTTCGACACCGCCCCGCAAAATCCGTACGTCTTTGCCTTCGCCATGGTTCGTAATCCCGCCCGCACCGTCGATCGCCGCCTTCACGGTAAGCCCACGCGCATAGGCTACGATTCCCGGCTGTTTCACCCCTCCCAGGACTGAAACCTGCGCCGCCTGGGTTGCGAGGGGGAGCACGATCCGGTCTCCCGAATGCAGGTAGGGGTTACCCTCCGGCCGCAGCGGATTCTCATCGAATGACACCGTTAACAGATCGCCCGTTTCGCTCTCGGTCTCGATCAAGTCCAGATCGGCGGCTATCGTCGGCTCAGCGAGCCGCAGCGCATCGCCAAGGCGCATATCGGGAAAGAGCGAAAGCTCGCCCACTTGGCGAACCGCTCCATAGACAAAAATCGGACGAAATCTAGCCGGAACCAGGGCTAGGCTCAACTCATGAGGATCCAGATGAGCAAGGCCGGCAATCGAGACTAACGCCGCTTCCGGAGTCAGTCCTACGAGACTGATCGTTCCAACCCCTGGCACCTGGACGGAGCCCTGAAAATCGAGCATCCGGGTGATGCAGTAAGTAGGATTCTCAACACTGACCAGCCGAATCTGATCGCCCGCGCGAAGCACCCGCGACTGGCCCGCCGCCAATCCCGCGACCAGTGCCAATAGAAGAATCAAAAAGGGCCGAAACACGGCTTCAGTATGCCAAAAAGGAGTGGTGCCGCAAGCCGGACTTGAACCGGCGACCCTAGCATTTTCAGTGCTATGCTCTACCAACTGAGCTATCGCGGCACGTTCTGTATGGCGCGGATGACGGGACTTGAACCCGCGGCCTCCGGCGTGACAGGCCGGCGCTCTAACCACTGAGCTACACCCGCGAACAGGTCTGGAAGTATGGCACCCAATGGCTCTCAAGTCAAGGGCGGACCCGCCGTTCTAGCTGACTCAATTTCTAATAAAAAGGCACCGGCCTTCGCCGGTGCCTTGCCTAGATCCGCCCGAATGGCTTTCCGTCAAGGGCCTCAGCTTCCAGTTAATTCATGGCCCCGGTTTTCTCTGGTTCCTCGACCTTCCTACCGTTCGTTCGACGGTTGTCAGATTGCAGCTGCTTCGATTCGGGGGTAGCAGCCGTCCGAATCGCGATCTGCTTCGGCTGCCGCTGCGGCTGAACCTTCCGCGCGACAGAAATGGTCAGGACGCCGTGCTCGAACGAGGCGTCTACGCCACCCTCATCGATGTCTTCCGGCAGCTTTACCGAACGCGTAAAGCGACCATACGCATGCTCGCGGTGGTAAACCCTGGTGCCCTCAGTCCTCTCGTATTCGTTCTGCATTTCCCCGGACAGAGTAAGCATTCCGTGATCGATCGTAAGTTTAAGATCATCCGGTTTCACGCCGGGCACCGAGCAACGGACCAGGATGCGCCCCTCTTGCTCGTAAATATCCACTGGGACGAAGATGCCGCTTGTTTCCGGCTGTCGAGCAGGATTCTCCCGTTCGATCGCATTCAACACTCGCTCGAAGTCCGACCACGGACTCCAACTAACAACTTGTTTCATCGTTATTGCCTCCGCTATCAAAGTTTGAGTTTTAGTGATTGGTAGGCTCGCGGTCAGTCCCGCGAGCACTCGTTCCAACACTAATTTTGGCAACCGGATTCCCACTTTTCAAGGGGTGGATGAAAAAAAGTTGGCGCTCCAGATACCCGAGCGCCAATCTAAGACAGGTCGGGGGCATACACTTCTCTAAGTTTTTTCCTGACACTCGATCCGAGAGGCCCTGGCGACACATCATTTTGTCAGCTTGAGGCAGAAGCACCACAAGCTGACAATGAGATGAAGGCGGTCTGCCACGAGTCATGAAGAGGCGCGCATTCTCGTTGGTCGAACTGCTGATCGCGATTGTTGTCATCGCGGTTCTCGCCGCCATCGCAATTCCTCGCTTCATGAGTTCGGAGCAAAGGGCGAAGAAGCAACCCTTCATGCAAACCTGAAGTTGCTAAGGTTGGGCATCCAGACCTTCCGCGACGATTGCGGCAGCTATCCCGCAACCCTCTCTGCGATGGTCAAACGCACGGCCCCTGCCTCTGGCCTCGATCGGCTCGGAGCGGCAGCTTCCATTACGGCCACCGACTGGCACGGGCCGTACCTGATGAAAATTCCGAAAGACCCGGTCTCTGCAAGTGCCTTCCAATACACCTTGACCTCGCCAAGAGTAGGCGAGGTCAAGTCTTCGGCGTCGGGAAGAGACACCAACCGCGTCCCATTTTCGACCTACTAGCGGAATGCTCCAGGATGGAGCAACGACCTAAACTTTCGTCGACAGGCCCTGAGCCATCACGATCTCGTGCGCGTGGTTGACTGTGAAGGCGACGCGATGGGTGACCGAATCGATGATCCCCTCCGCTCCAGGATGTCCGTTGCCCGAACCCTTCACTCCGCCGAACGGCAGGTGAACCTCGGCTCCAATCGACGGAAGGTTCACATAGCCAAGACCGTATTCCGCGTGATCGCGAACCCAGCGCCACTTGCGGTAGTCCTCGGTGATAACCGCCATCGCGAGGCCGTAGTCGGTGTCGTTGTAAACGTCGACCGCTTCCTCCATGCCATCGACAGGAATGATCGCGACGTGAGGTGAAAATGCCTCTTCACGAAGCACGAAGCTATTCTTCTGGTAGCCGTCGAAGCGGTACACGAACGGCGAGACGAAGTTACCGCAGGCCAGGTCGCCGTCCGTGAGTTCCTTCCCCTCGACCAACACCTGGGCTCCTTCCTCGCGTGCCTTCTGGTTGTGAAACTTCCACTTCTCCACGCCTTCGGAGTTGATAAGCGGACCCATGAAGACGCCATCCTCCAAGCCGTTGCCGATCCGGATGCTCTTCACCTGCTCGACATACTGCCGCGTGAACTTTGGCTCGATCTTCTTGTCGATGATAATCCGGCTGGTCGAGACGCAGCGCTGGCCGCTCGTCTTAAACGCGCCGAGAACGCAGGCGTTCAATGCGATCTCCATGTCAGCGTCGGAGAGAACCAGGGTCGCGTTCTTGCCGCCCATCTCGGTGGCGACGAACTTATACATGTCGGCGGCCGCGACCTTCTGGATGTACTTCCCTACCGCCCGCGAGCCGGTAAATAGGATCGCTGCAACGTCCTTGTGCTTGACTAGAGGATCGCCCGCCTCCTCGCCCGTGCCGTGGAGAATGTTGATGACGCCCGCCGGGAAGCCGGCCTCATGGAACAGCTCCATGAGCTTGTGCCCGCACATCGGCGTCTCTTCGCTCGGCTTGAAGACGACGGTATTGCCGGCAACCACGCTCGGCAGAACCACCCAGAGCGGAATCGCGATCGGGAAGTTCCACGGCGTGATGCACGCGATGACCCCCTTGGGCTTCTTAAGAATAAAGGCATCCTTGGCGGAGACCTCGGAGCTGATCGTGTAGCCGTTCGGCATCCGGCCCAAACCCGCGACGTACTGCGCCATGTGCAAGGCCTCGATCACATCCGCCCGACCCTCGTTCAGCGGCTTCCCGCACTCGCGGGTGACGAGCCGGGACATCTCTTCGACATCGCGCTTGATCAGTTGCGCGAAATTGTCTACGATCTCCGCGCGCTTCACCCAGCTCAGCTCTCGCCAAGACTCATAGGCATGCTTCGCCGCCGCCACCGCTTCGTCAACGTCTTTGGCCGTGCTCAAAGGCGCGGTTCCAACGGTCTCCTTTGAGTTCGCGGGGTTCAGACTTTCGAAGGTCCGGTCAGAGGTTCGCCACTCGCCGTTGATGTAGTTCTTGCCGATAATTGGGTTCATTTTCTTGCGTTCAGTTTACCTTCGGGCTCCGATTGCCGAGAATGAGCTTTGGGGCAGGTGAACAAGTGAATGCGTGAATAGGCGACTAAGCGAGTAGGCGAATAAGTCGGGAATGAGAGCGAGCAGTCGCTGCCTGCGAAACCGTCTTGGGCGTTACCCGCTCTCTGGTTTCCTTAGCCATCCGATCCAAGCCGTTCACCCATTCGCTCATTCACTCATTCGCCATGCGATTCACGAGCCCAAATTTGACTCCAACTTCCATGAGTGGTAACCTAAAAAGCCGCTAGGAACGGATGCTTATGCGGAAGTTTTTCTTTGCCCTCCCTCTGATCCTCTTTGCCGCGATGGCCTGCGCTGGCGTAACCGCCCGAGCCGAAGGACGGCGATTGATCGTGAACGAGGTTCCGGTCCTCACCTTTGCCTCCAACAATCACGGAATCCTCGGTGAGACCAAAGCCCAGCGCATCGCCGAACTGTTGGCGAAGGCGGACGGCAAGAGCGTCCGAGTCGAGCGGCGAGCCCGCACGGTCGTGATCATCGCCGGTTCCAGCCTGATCATGACAATCGATGCCGCAGAAGCGAAAGGGTACGGCGTTTCCACATATGCCCTCGCCAATACTTGGGCCAAGCCCCTCCGCGTGGCCATGGCGCTGCCCCCGCTTCGTCTAGGCTTTACCAGCATAAGACTGGGCCCGAACGCAACGACTCAGGTTCTCCTTACCGGGAGCTCGGTAACTCAGTCCGAAGTCTCCACTTCAAACCCGGACATCGCTACCGCGAGCTGCGAGAACGGACGAATCACCGTCAAGTCCTTGAAACCCGGCCTTGTCCAAATCTTCGTCGTCGCCCCAGACTCGAAGCAAGCTTTGAGAGTGCGCGTCCTCCCGAACGCAGCCGAGTTTCCCCAGGCCGTCCACGCAAAC
>JBBSFL010000086.1:0-11073 GCA_038238735.1 Fimbriimonadales bacterium
AAACGCGGGAAATGGGGAAAAGTTCGCGGACGATGCATCGGTATGCGAATCAGGTGGAGCAGGAAATCGGGCTGCCCGTCATCCACATCGCGGACGCTACCGCGCGGGCTTGCCTGGCCCTCGGAGCCAAAACGGCGAAGTATTAGCACCGCGAGTCCTTCTTTGTTCGAGGGGAGGCGCCCGACGTCCTCTCGGAAATGCCAAACCAGCCCGCCAAAGATCTCGAGGTCGGCGGCCGCCTTGTTGCTTCCGATGCCAGACCGATTGAAAATGCGTGGCCCGATGAGCCCCGCAATAATCGCGATCAGGAGGAACACCACTACGACAAGACCCAAGACGCGTGCGATCCCACCTAAACGATCGCGCCACCTAACCACCTCTCCCTAACCTCACCCATCCGCGCTTCCAAAACCCGTCCCCTCGTATAATGCTAAACGGGGTGAGCCCCGAAGGAATTCCTTATGAGCGACCGAGTCCTGGTATTCGACACGACCCTCCGCGACGGCGAGCAGAGCCCGGGAGTTCGGCTTTCAATGGCCGACAAGATCGAGATCGGCCACAAGCTCGTGGAACTCGGCGTCGACATCATCGAGGCCGGCTTCCCCATCTCGTCGCCGGGCGATTTCGAGTCCGTCCAGACCCTTTCAAGGGAGCTTAAGGGCGTTCAAATATGCGGCCTCACGAGGGCCCGAGACAAGGACATCGAGGCCGCCGCGGAGGCACTCAAAGATGCCGAGAACCCGCGCATTCACACCGGCCTCGGAGTGAGCGACAACCACCTTCAGCACAAGCTCCGGATGACCCGGGAGCAGGCACTGGAAACCGGGGTGAACGCAGTCAAAAAGGCGCGTCAGTACACCGACAACATCGAATACTTCATGGAAGACTCGGGCCGCGCCGAACCCGCTTACATGTATTCCGTCGTGGAGGCCGTCATCAACGCTGGCGCGACGACGATTAACGTGCCGGACACGACCGGCTACACCTATCCGAACGAGTATTACCACCTCATCAAGGGCATCATCGAGAACGTGCCGAACAGCGACAAAGCGATCTTCTCTTGCCACTGCCACAATGACCTCGGGATGGCCACCGCGAACACGCTGGCCGGCGTGGTTGGCGGTGCGAGGCAAGTCGAGGTGACGGTGAACGGAATCGGCGAGCGAGCGGGCAATACTGCGCTGGAGGAGGTCGCGATGGCGATCCAGATTCGCCGCGACCTGTTCAAAGTCGAGACCCGCATCGACAGCACGCGACTCCTGCCGATCTCCCGGCTCGTCTCAAAGCTCACGGGCATGGTCGTGCAGCGGAACAAGGCGGTCGTCGGCGCGAACGCGTACGCCCACTCTTCCGGCATTCACCAGGACGGCGTGCTGAAGGAGCGCTCCACTTACGAGATCATCGACCCGCTTCTGGTCGGGGCCGAAAAGTCGGAGATCATCCTCACCGCCCGCTCGGGTCGCCACGGCCTGAAGCACCGGCTGGCAGAGCTAGGCTTCAACTTCACCGATGAGCGGTTCGAGCAGATTTACGACGACTTCCTCAAGCTCGCCGACACGCGAAGCGAGGTCGGGGAAGACGACTTGCGGCTGCTGGTCGGTTAATCGGTGCTGCTCCGTCTCGCCTAGCTTGCAACCTGCGACGGCCGCAGGGACTTCCTTTTCATCAGCCAGGTCAGGACCGTAGCCCGCGCGGTAGGCGTGGTGCTGTACTCAACGAGGTCCGGCGTCTCATTCGCAATGCCTTATCGCGGTAGTTATGGTGACGCCGGGGGCAAGCTATGGAGTCGTTGCGATCTTCGAATGAGGAGCAGAAGGCCGTGGGCGCTCCGTTGGATCTGCTTGTTTTTCGTCTAAAACCCCAGGGTTTGGCACGCAAGAAGGCGGAGGGAACAAACCCCTCCGCCTTCAAGGCTCGTCAGTTCTTACGCGCCCTGAGAAACGCCCGCAGCTTGGGTCGTCTGGCCGGCTCCCACATCGTGGAACCAGTTCGACAGGTTGCTGGCGTTGCCCTGGAAGATCGTGCCCAGGTTAGAATTCGGATCAGAGCGTCCGTCGTAGTAACCCTCGAAGACGACCTGGTTCCAGAAACCTTCGGCATTGCCCATCTCGTCCTCGTACTGCACCGGAGCGTAGGAGAGGACCGTGTTGTTCCGCACCTCGGTGCCCAAGATGAGGTTGCCGTAGGACACGCCTCCGTTCACGAGCGCGCCGAGGATAATCTGGGCCATGTGGACGCCGTCGGAATTCGTGACCGTATTGTTGTTAATGGTCACGTTCCAGCCCACATTATGGCGGCGATTGCTGCCGTTCGGGGTGAACGCGACATCCCAAGCGCGGAGCATGATGCTCGCGGCGTTGTTGACGTTGTTGCCGTCGATGACGCTATCGCAGGCTCCGTCATAGAACTGGATTCCCATTGAGCTGTTGTTGACCGTGTTGCCGAGGATGTACTGCTGGTAGTTCGAGAACGTGGTCAGCGAGTAGCTGCTGGTGCTGTTTGGCACCACCGCCCAGGGGCTTGAAACGGTGAGCTGGCTGCCCGTATGCGAGGTGACATTGCGCCATTGGCCCATGCCCTTGCCTCCAATGATCGCCACCACCGATCGGCCGGTGGGATAGCTCGGGGGGGTGAAGAGGCCCGGCCAACTGCGTGCGCTGTTGGTGAGCGTCGAAGCCGTCGCTCCGGTGACTTGGCCGACGTCGTCGGTGTCGGCCACCGTCGACTTCTGGCTCATGATCATCTCGCCGTCCTTCGTGCTGCGGTTGATCGGACCCACCCCTTGGACGGTGTTGTTTTGAATCACGACCTGGCTGGAGAAGCTGGTCTCGATCCCCCCCGCTTCCACCACGCCGGAGTAGTTATTGTCGCGGTTGAGCGTGTTCTGTTCGAACACAACATGCTTGCTGAACAAGACGTAGACGCGGCCGACGCGGTAGTTGAAGGTCGATCGGCGGATGGTCCACTGGTCGGAGTCGTTTAGCAAAATCGGGGCTCCCTGCTGGCCGCTCGACATATTTGTGGTCGTGACGTTGCAATCCTGCATCACGCCCTTAAACGTTCCCTCGAGGTAAATGAAGCTGCCGTTGCCAAGCTGCGCATCCACGTTAGAGAAGAAGAATCGATGGGCGTGCGGGTTGGAGTACCAGTGCCGGCCGATCGTCTGGTTCGCCACCGGGCCCGTGTTCTGATTCTGGAAAGTCATGCCCATCACGCCAGCGAGGTCCCCGACGTCGAAGGAAAGCCACCAGTTGTCGTTTCCAGCGGGATTGGAGGGCGTGAAGCGGTAGCCGAACTGGAGAATGGTCGCGCCGGGGCCGTCGCCTTTGAGCACGACGTTCGAAGGAATCTGGATTCCAGCTCCATCATCCGAGCGGTAGGTGCCGGCCGGAAGATACACGATGCCTCCGTTCGCTGCCTTCGCGGCGGCGATTGCGTCCCGGATCGCTGGGGCATCGTTGGAGACACCATCGCCTTGAGCGTGCAGCGTCAGGCGCGAGTCCGTTCGCACGTTGTATACGTTCGAGGTGAACCGCATGGCGGTGGCCCACGGAATGCCGAGTTTCAACATGTCCCGCTGATTCGCAAGACCGACAACCTGCTGCGGACACTCCACCTCACCGGCAGGGCCACCCGGTCCGTTGCGGACAAAGACGCGATAAGTGGAGCCACTCTTCACCGTCGAGGGAACGCGGAAGCTGAGGGAGTAAGCGCTGGAGGCGGTCACCGTCGCGGTCGAGTAGGTAGTGCCGTTCAGGAGGCGGACGACGGGGACCTGCGTCACTCCGCCGGGAGCCCGCATGTTGCGGCCAAACACCCGGATGATGCCGTTCGGGACGGCGTCGGTCGTATCGAGCATCATGGCGCGTGCCCGATTTACGTAGACCGGAGCACTTTGTCCAGCGGTGGTTTGCACCCAAACCTGCCAAAGCCGTCCACTCATGTTGGAAGGAACTTGGGCTTGGATACAGTTCGATGAGGACGCCAGCACCGTAAATCGAAGCGAAGTTCCCTGAGCGCCGGTGTCTGTAATATAGCGTCCCCAAACTTGGGCGGACGAATCAAATCCGTCGCCGCTGATGCTCATCGCTTCGCCAGGGAGCACTCGCTCGCTGGCATTTAGAATCGTCTGTGCGCCCGCTTGCGAAGCGAGAACCAGTCCGAAGCCGCCGATGCACGCCGCCCGAATACGGGCGAAAGGAGAAGCCTGAAATAGGCAGAGAAGTTGTCGAAGAGCCATGACAGTTAGTGAATTCCGCTTCAGAGGGCCGCGTTCCCAAGTATTTGTTGTGGCTGAGGTGATGTGTATCAGCACCTATTAGAGCAACTCGCCCGATTGTTTGCGTTGGTTTACGGTTTGGGAGAAGCAAGTTGTACTGTACGGCAATGAATAAAATCAGCCTGTTTCTCCTGTTGGTAGCGTCGATCTTCGGTCTGAGCTCCTGCGGCGGCTCGGGGACTACAACTCCGAGCCCGTTCCAAGGCAACTTTAGCGGGTCTTGGATCTCGACGGGGCCCGACGTTGGAACGGCGAGCATAAGCGTCTTGGCGAATGGAACTTTTTCCGGGTCGGAGTTGGACACCACTATCAGCCTTCACGGCACGGTCACGGGCCATTTGAGCAACAATGGAACGTTCACGGGAACCGTTGTCCCTGACGGGGGAGCCTCGGTTCACGCAAGCGGCGTGTTCTCCATCTCTCAGGACGGCATGACCATATCGGGCAACCTCACATTTGGCGGCGTCACCTACACCTACACCCTGAGTCGCATCTAGCCTGTAGTGCCGGCATCCGACCGGCACCTCTGAGACGTAAAGCGGAGTTATCGGTCTTTACGTGGTGCGTCAGCGACCGAACTGGGGCCCGAAAAACAAAAGAGCCCACACAAGTCCTTGGACCGGTGTGGGCTCCTTGCTGTTGCGTCTTACTTCTCGCGAAGCGGAAGGCCCATCGCCTTTAGAAAAACGCGGGCTTCCTCGTCGTTCTTGGACGTCGTGCAGATTACGATGTCCATGCCGCGAATGCGGTCGAACGTGTCGTAGGGGATCTCCGGAAACACGAGCTGCTCTTTTAGACCCAAGGCGTAGTTGCCGCGGCCGTCGAAGCTGTTGGCGCTCAGGCCCTGAAAGTCTCGAATACGGGGAAGAACGACCGTCGCGAGCTTATCGAAGAAGTGATACATCCGGTCGCCCCGCAGGGTGACCTTCGCGCCGACTTCCATGCCTTCGCGGATCTTGAAGTTCGAAACGGCCTTCTTCGCCTTCGTCACGATCGGCTTCTGGCCGGTGATAAGGGTGAGGTCGCGGATCGAGTTCTCCTGGTGCTTGTCGCTCGTCTTCTCCTTGCTGCCGGTGCCCATGTTCACGACGATCTTGTCGAGCTTAGGGACCTGCATCGAGGACTTGTACGAAAACTGTTCGCGCATCTTCGGCACCACGTCGGTCGCGTACTTGTCGCGAAGACGCGGACGAGGCATCGTCGCGACGGGACCGGGCTCGCCGGCTTGTGCTTTTTCTTTCTTTGCCATGATTTCCTTGTGTGCCTGATTTCTGACCAGGCGGGAGGGGGAAGGATTTGAGAGGGGAGAGTGTTGACTATCGAATCTGGGAAGTGGTCACCGGACAACGCCCAGTCTCAATACTCAGCATTTCGTCTACTTCTTCTTCTCCATCGCATCCACGTCGACGAGCAGTTCCCCGCTCTTCTTCGCGAACCGGACGAGCTTGCCGTCCTGAATCTTGCGACCGACCCGGGTGGGTTCGTTTGTCTTCGGATCGAGGACCATCACGTTGCTGATGTGCAACGGCGCCGGGAGTTGGATCCGGGCGCTTTTCTCGCCCTGCGTCCGCGCCTTTCGGTGCTTGATCACGGCGTTTAGAGGAAGCGGCTGATCCGGATTCTCCTCGTTCTCCTTGAGGATAATGACCTTCTGCTCCTTCGGAGAGACGGCGGCGACGAAGCCAATCTCGCCTCGGTCCTTGCCGGAGATGATCATGACCTTGTCGCCTTTGCGCACCTTGACCTTGGTGTGCTGGGCCTTGAGTTTGAGTTCTGCTTTAGTCGGCATTTACACCACCTCCGGAGCGAGCGAAACGATCTTCATAAAATTGCGGTCGCGAAGCTCGCGGGCAACTGGGCCGAACACGCGCGTGCCGCGCGGGTCGTACTCGTTGTCCTTCGGCTTTTTGATAACGAGCACGCAGGCGTTATCGTCGAAGCGCACTGTACTACCATCGGCGCGGCGAGACGGCTGCTTCGTCCGCACGATGACGGCCTGAATGACGTCGCCCTTCTTGACCGGCATGTTCGGCGTCGCCACCTTCACAGACGCGACGATGATATCGCCGACGCGCCCGTACCGAGGCTGCGAGCCTTTGAGCACGCGAATGCACATGACTTCGCGAGCCCCACTGTTGTCGGCCACCTTGAGCCGTGTAAATTGTTGAACCATCTTTTTTGCCTGTCCTGTCAGCCGAAGCCAACCGGGCTTCGAAAAAGACAAATAGCGGAAAGACCAGAGACGAACGTTGATCTCTTGTCTTTTCGTCTATTGTCTCTTTACTTGACTTTCTCCAAAATCTGCGTGACCCGCCAGCGCTTTTCGCGGCTGATGGGGCGTGTTTCCATGATCTCGACTCGGTCGCCCTCGTCGCATCCGAGGATGTCGTGCGCCTTGAACTTCTTAGATCGGATGACGACCTTGCCGTACAGCGGGTGCTGGGTTCGACGGGCGATTTCCACGACGACCGTCTTGGACATCTTGTTGGATACCACGACGCCCTCTCGGACCTTGCGGCGGCCTCGTTCGATCGCGTCCGCCTCGCCTTCGGCGGCGACCTTCTTCGGCTTAGGTGCGGCTTTCGGCTTCGGAGCGGCTGCGGCCTTGGGGGCAGCGGCGGCTTTCGGAGCCTTCGGCTTGGCGGGTGCCTTCTTCTCTACGGTCGGCTCTGTGGCGTCGGCCATTAGTTCGTACCCCGCTTCTTCTCGGTGATGATGGTGAGCATGCGGGCGATGTTGTGTCGCCGCGTCTTCAGGCTCGCCGTATCCGTCGACTGGCGAAACACGAGATCGCGCCGGGCGCGGTAGAGAGCGGCTCGCTCCTGTGCGACCATCTCTTCAAGCTCCGGAACCGTCTTCTCCCGAAGATCAACAACTTTAGCGTCTTTCATATTTGTGTGCTTGCGCAGAATTTACGCGCTCGCCTCCTCGGTATGAGTAACGGCGGGCATCGCATCGTAATCCGCCTTCGTCACGAACTTACATTTGATCGGCAGCTTGTGCATGGCCAGCCGCATGGCTTCCTTGGCCACTTCCTCAGCGACGCCGTTCATCTCGAACAGCACGCGCCCAGGCTTCACGACGGCCACCCAGCCTTCCACCGGTGCCTTACCCTTGCCCATACGGGTTTCGAGCGGCTTCTTGGTGTAAGACTTGTCCGGGAAGATGCGAATCCAGACCTTTCCACCGCGCTTGATGTGGCGCGTCATGGCGATACGGGCCGATTCGATCTGCCGCGAGGTAATCCACGACGGCTCGAGGGTCACGATGCCGAATTCGCCGAACGAAATTCGGTTGCCCTGGGTCGCGGGACCCTTCATGCGTCCCCGGTGCATCTTTCGACGACCTTCTTTAACTCGCTTGGGCATTAACATTTAAGCTTCACTTCCTTCGGTCTTGGCCGGAGCAGCGGCTTCGTCGCTACGAGCGGCGGCGGCCGAGACTTCGGCACCCGCTTCGATCTCCGACTTAGTCGCAGCGAATGCGGTCGGCGTCTCTTCGTCGGCGGGTCGAGCCTTGCGGGGTCGCAGATTCTCTTCCTCGGGCCGCATGCGGCGCTCGGGAAGGACTTCGCCCTTGTAAATCCAGACCTTGCATCCAACCGAGCCGTAGACCGTGTGCGCGGTCGCGGTTCCGTAATCGATGTCGGCGCGCAGGGTGTGGAGCGGGATCTTGCCCGTCTTGTCGCCCTCGCGGCGAGCGATTTCCGATCCGCCCAAGCGGCCGGAAACCTGAATTTTGATGCCGCGGCCGTTGAGCCGCATGCAGCGCGTCATCGCCTGCCGCATCGCTCGGCGGTGGCTGATTCGCTTTTCAAGCTGGGCGCAAACGTTCTCGGCGACAAGCTGAGCATCGAGCTCGGGCTGGCGAACTTCGGTGACGTTAACCTGCACTACGTTCGTCTTGTCCACCTTGCGAACAAGCGTATTCAGGCGATCCGTCAGCTCGTCGATGCCTTTGCCGCCGCGACCGATGATCGCGCCGGGGCGAGCGGTGAAGACGTTAACCTTCACGCGATTTGCGGCGCGCTCGATCTCAACGCGCGAGACGTTGCCCAGACCGACGCGGCTCTTGATGAAGTGCCGGATTTCAAAATCCTGAGCGAGAGCGGCCTTGTAGCCTTTCTTGTTGTAATACCAGTGACTGTCGAAGCCACGGATAACGCCGACTCGCAGGCCGACGGGATGTATTTTCTGACCCACGGTTAGCTGTTCTCCTTGTTTTCTTCCGAAGCGCCCTCAGCCTCCGGAGTCGTCTCTGCCTCGGCGGCCGGCTCAGCGGAACCCGCTTCCTCCGGCGCTTCGGATTCCGTAACGGGCGTCGCTTCTTCCACGACCTCTGGAGCGGCTGCCGTCTCTTCGGCGACCGGCTCGGCAACGGCTTCGGGGATGGTTACCTTCGCCTTCGTGCCGGAGCTTACGGTCGAGCCCTGAGCCTTCTTACCCTTGCCGACCGCGAACGTCGGTCGCGCCTTGGCCTTAGTGCCGTGCGGCTTGACTGCGGCCTTCGGCTCCTGATCTTCGACGATCACGGTGATGTGGCTCGTCTTCTTTACGATCCGGTTGCCCCGACCCATGGCGCGAGCCCGCATTCTCTTAAGGCGCGGTCCCTCGTCCACCATGATTCCAGAGATCACGAGGCTGTCCGGCGACAGATTCGCGTTCTCCTGAGCATTCGCCATCGCGCTCACGAGAATTTTGCGAAGCATTTTGGCTCCCTTGCTCGTGTGATAACGTAGGAGCGACGCGGCATGCGACGCGGACTTGCCGCGGATCTCGTCCGCGATGATCCGCACCTTGCGAGGCTGGACCCTTACATATTTTCCGACTGCTTTAACTTCCATCTTCTTGTGCCCTAGAGGCGGTCCAGCGCGCTCGCGCAAGGCCGCTTAGTGTACCCGCCGGGGAAGCATCGAGTATTCGCAGTATTCAGCGGAACCGACTCGTTCCAGACTCAATACTCACTACTCGACACCTCTCCCTAGCGAACCTTGGTCCCCCGATCCACGAGCTGTCCGCCGTGGCCGCGGTAGGTGCGAGTCGGAGCGAATTCCCCGAGTTTGTGGCCGATCATGTTCTCAGTCACGAACACCGGAATGTGTTTCCGGCCGTCGTGTACGGCGAACGTGTGGCCTACGAAATCGGGCGAAATCGTCGAGCGTCGCGACCAAGTCTTGATCAGTCGCTTCTCGCCGCTCGCATTCAAGGCGTCCACCTTTTTCAAAAGGTGATCATCCGCAAAAAAGCCTTTCTTTAAACTTCGAGCCATATTCCTCCCTTATTAACGCCGACTTTGAGACGACGCAAGTTAAGCGGAGCCCGCCGGTTACGTGGCAGGCACAAGCGCAGATGATACCCGAGTCGTTAGGGGGGTCAGGAGGGGGGGCTGCTGGTCGTGGACGTTTGAAAGTGTTAGGCAACATCCTGATGGAGAGAGGCGAGGCGCAAGCTATCGTAATATGGGTTCTCGGGCAAACCGATGAGCGACTTGCATAGGATCGATTGGGGGGCCGGCCGATGGCAGCTACGCCTGTTTGGCGAGTTTTCCTTGCGCCATCCAGACGGCACCACGGTCCGACTGCCGGATCGCAAAGTAGGCGGCCTGCTGGCCCTCTTGTGGGTGAAGCGGGAGTTTGGGATCGAGCGGACGGAAGCCGCCGAAATTTTGTGGCCGGGCAAGTCGCCCGCGAATCTCGCCAACCTTCGGCAGGCGTTGTCGATCCTGCGAAGGGCCCTTGGCGCGGATGCGATCGAGACATCCTCGAACCATTGCCGCCTGACC
Organism: Fimbriimonadales bacterium; assembly: GCA_038238735.1. Lineage (GTDB taxonomy): Bacteria > Armatimonadota > Fimbriimonadia > Fimbriimonadales > Fimbriimonadaceae > JAFDWR01. Next base: position 10,061 of record JBBSFL010000086.1, read on the forward strand.
TCCGTGATCCAAGCCACCTCGGACTACGAAAACGTTTCTGAACGGCGCGGTGGATTTATGCCCGGCCTGACCGGGGACTGGTTCGAGGAGATTCGATTTGAAGCATCTTATAGCGACGAGCCACCAGGATCGGACGAGGTCGTCGCCAGCTTCCAGCATGCCTTGAAGTGGTTCGCCGTCCACGACAGGCGCGGGCTTCATTCTTTGCTCCAGGCGCGGCCCTCGATGTCCCGCGGCATGTCATACGCGAGTTTGCTGAGCCTGCTCGATACGGGGTCGGAAGATCCGACCTGTGTGGGGTGGTCCCTCTATTGGCGCGGCACGGCCGAGGACAGTCTGGACACGTGCGCGACGCTCCTCACCACTTCCTTTCAACACGCGCAACGGTCCCAGAGTTCGATGCTCGCGTCCGAGGTTTGTTTGGAGTTGGGCAAAGTCCACTCGCGGACCGGCAAGCTGGTACAAGCCCTAAAGGTTTGCGATCTCGCGGACGAAGTGGCCAGATCTACGAATTCCCGTACCGCCCAGTCGAACGCGATGCGATTGCGAGGGACGGTTCAAGTTCATTGGCAAGATCCGCTGGAGGGCTTGACCCTCCTGAGACGAATGGAAAATTTGCTAGACGATCCCATCGAGATATCGATCGCGCGGAGCGCCCGGGCCTTCTTCGAGGCGTCGGCGCAATGCTTCGATGAGGCAGCCGAAACCCTTGCCCAAGCTCAGGCTCTCTCGCGCGAGCTGAAACACCACCGGATCGGCATCACTTCCTCGCTGACGGAGGTGCTTCTGATGGTCGGGCGCGGATCGGTGTCCGAGTCGGTCGATGTCCTCCAAAGGCTTGTTCCGCACTATTACGCGATCGGAAGTACCCAGTTCGGGGTCTACGCAGAAGAGCTGCTCGCTTCCCTTCTCTCAGGCTTGAGCGAGAAAGAAGCGGCGCGAGAGCACCTAAAGTCCGCCCGCCAAGCCCGCCGCAAGTCTCAGATGGCGGTGACTCGGTTGGAAGCCGCGCG
>JBBSFL010000087.1:0-11049 GCA_038238735.1 Fimbriimonadales bacterium
CGAGAAAAGAACCCGTGAAATCGGAACGGCAGCGATCGGCACACTAGGCGTGTAAACCGGGCTTGAGACTGGAGCAGAGGTGAGAGAAACCATTCTTCGTTAAGGCTTCACAAGGATGACTGATTCTCGCTAACGGCGGTGAGAGGCGTCAAGACCCAAGTAAGCCGATCGCGTAACTTGAACCGAAAGCTCATAGCTCTCATTTGCTTCGATTTCCTAACTTTTTCTATTCCTAGGACAAAGCGAAATTAAGTCCTCTGTCCACACGTTATCCACCGCATCTTGAGAAATAGATGAATTGGCTTGGGCACCGTCTATAAACGAGAGTTCGTTTGTGGGCCCCTTCGCAGGGCGCGTCACGAAGACATCTCAGTAAGTGGCGAAAGCTACGCAGCCGCCGACGCGACGCTGTCACGCCCGTAAAAAACCCAAAAAGCGGCCCAAGCAAGGATCTCGGTGATTGCAACCCCAATCTTAAGGGCCGACGGTACGTTGGGGTTGAAGCTGAAGAAGCCCTCGATCGGAGCGGCGATGAAGGTCAGACAAACTCCGGTAGCGAGCAGGACCACGGCATCCTTGCCCGCCACCTTCAGAGCGTCGCCCCGTCGACGACGGCCCGGGTGGATGAGCGCCCAGCCCATCACGAAACCGGAAGCCCCTGCGACCAAAAGCCCGCTAATTTCGGGTACGCCGTGGGGACCGATTTGGGAGAGTAAAAATCCAACGCGCCCGTAGGGCCGCACTTCGTGGATGAGCGTCCCCAGGATCATCCCGTTTTGTCCGACGAGCATGAACGTGCCGACGCCGAAAGTCGCCGCCGCCGTCGCCGCGCTCACGATCGCGACCGTGGGGTTGTGGGTGGCGTACATGCTCGTCATTACGGTCGACTGGCCAGCCGTTCTCTCCTTGAAATCGCCTTTCTCCCACTGCTCGAAGGTCTCCTGAAGTCCTGGCGGAACAAGGACGCGTCTTGTGTCGGGGAAGTAGTCGGACGCGAAAAAGGACATGCATCCCCCACCCAGGAAGACGACGACGCTGATCGCGAGAAACCACTTGCAGCGCCGAACGGTCTGCGCAGCGGTAGAAATACCGGCCCCAAGGGCTTGCGCAAATGAGCTTCGCGGTGTACGGTATAGGATTCCGTAGGCCCGGGATACGAGATCGTTCAGGAAATCGATGAGATGAACGTTAACGGACTGGGTACGGGCGACCGCGAGATCGGTCGCCGCTTTACGATAGAGCTTCACAAAGTCATGAAAATCTCGGGGATTCAGCTTGGCGGGAGAGTTTTCCGCCTGATCGCAAAGGTGCGTCAGTCGTCGCCAATCCGGCTCGCGCCGGTCAACAAAAGAAGTCTCGTTCATCCGCTCTTCGGCAAGTTTAGCCTTAGAGTCGCCTTCTTATGCCTCACGGTAGGGATCGCTTCACTCGCGGGCGCCGAGACCAAGATCGTCGAAGGCACGATCGCGCAGATCAACGAGAAGAGCATGATCCTCACCGTGGGTACGCAGCCACTCGCCGTCGAAGAAGGCTTTGAGACCCGCTTCTGGAGTGGAAAGTCCGAAGCAAAGCGCGACATTTTCAAGGTGGGCGATCGCATCTTTGCTCGAATCAAGACCGACGCTGATCCACCTCAACTTCGCGAACTGGCCGACAAGACCACCTGGGATTGGCTCGACCACATACGGAAAGAGCCCCAAGAAGGAACCGTCGAGAAGGTGGACGACAAATTCGTCATTCTCAAGCTCTCCGATGGTTCGACCTTCAAGTACCGCGCGACGGCAAAGACGCAGGTGCAGCTAAAGGACAAACCCACCGCTTCGACAACCGACCTCGCCGTCGGGCAGCACGTTTGGGCGAAGGGGCGCACGCTTCCGACCCTCGACACTTGGCTCGTGACGGTGACCGATACTCCGATGGCGGCACCGATCCGCAAGACTCCCGGACACAAGCGCGAGAAGTCCAAGCCGCTGGCGGCGAGCGGCAAGCTCACCGGCACAATAATTGCACTTCTGAAGCCCATGAAGATGTTCGACGTGATCGTCGAGCTGAAGACGCTTCACATAACCTATGACATCGACACGAAGTTCTATCTCGACGGCAAGGCCGCTTTTGCCGACGATATGCGTCGGAATATGGAGTTTTCCCTCACATATCGTCGCGACAAGTTCGGTAGAATTCTTGCCTCCAAGGTCGAACTGTTCTCGCGGCCGCGGACGTAGAACTGCCATACGGTTTTCGTCGTCTAAATTTAGAAGTCGTCTCAGCGCCTGTCCTCGCTGGTCGTGCTTCTCCGCATTCTCAGGCTTTTGATGAGCGCGCATTCGCAGCTATCGGATCACGATGAAGGCATTCCCAGCTACTTGGGGAGGCTTACTCAAGCTCCGCTATTGTCTGCCGAAGAAGAAATTTTTCTAACTCGGGCGATCCAGGTAGGTGACCGGGTTGCTCGGCAACGGCTGATCGAATCTAACATGCGGCTGGTGATCAACATCGCCAAGACCTATCGCAACCGCGCTATTCCCTTGGAGGACCTGATCCAGGAGGGTGCCATCGGCCTCATGCAAGCGGCCGAGCGGTTCGATCCGGAGAAGGGATTCCGGTTTTCTACCTACGCGACCCACTGGATCCGCCAGGCGATTGGCCGCGCGATCGACAACAAATCAAAGGCGATCCGCCTTCCAGCGCACGTTTCCCAATCGCTTCGGCGCATCGAGAAAGAGCGCGTCCGATTGTCACGGGAGATGGGCCACGAGCCGACTTCGGAGCAGGTTGCCCACGCGATGGGGATCAGCCCTAAGAAGCTGGCAACTTTGCTCCAATCATCCCAAGAACTGCTTTCCCTCGACATGACGGTCGGGGACGCGGGTGGCATGACCCTCGGGGGCCTCATCCGCGACTCGGCCGAAGAGAGTCCAGAGAACCTGATGCTCAGCCAGGAGATGATGCACGAGCTACAACGCATCATGCTGGAACTGAACGATCGCGAGCAGCGCGTGATGCGTCTGCGGTTCCGGATGGACGGCACCGACGCCACGCTTCAGGACGAGGTCGCGAAAGAGCTGAAGCTGTCCCGTGAGCGCGTTCGGCAGATCGAGGTTCAAGCGATTAAGAAACTTCGCGCCCTCGCCCAGCGCCGTCGCCTACGCGATATGCTTTCCGGTTAGAGCCTGCCCTATTTGTGGTGCTGCTTTGAGGGCTTTATTTTCGGCTTCACGAGTTCCGACCGCGACTTTCCGCTAATGGGTCCACTTAGGCCTGATCCGCCCGGAATCAATTCCGTCGTGGGTCGATGCATCTTTGGCGCGATGAGCGCGCGCTCGAACCCGGGCGGCGGCTTGGACGGCCCATTGTCTTGATTCTGGTCATCGTTGTAGACCTTGCCAACGATGCCATCGGCCTCCCAGTCCTCATTTTCATCCTTCGTAGACAATAAGACCCAGTTAGCCACGAGGTCGTCGCCGATTGAGTTGCGCATACGCGTATTTTTTGCCCCAGCGCTGCTGTTCATTTTTAAAGTTTCAGCTTCGGCGTCGTAAAAGGCATCATGGGTCCAAACGCGTCTCCACTTTCCCTGGGGCAACGCCTGGTAAGCCTGCGGGGAACCGGTTACGATCGCGTGGCGGATACCTTTCTTGTACCAATATTCGACTTTGTCGGCTAAAACCGATGCTGGATATTTCCGGGCCGAATCAGAGGACCGAACCGGATCTTCCTCCCCTCCGGGTGGCGGGGCTGCGGGGCGTGTTTCGGTGATCGCGTCCGGAACCATGGGGCGAAAAGGTGGGATCTCCTCGACCTTTACCTTTTCCTGCGCATTTTTAGGCTTAACGATCATATTGACGTTTTCGGTCAATACGGCACGCTTTTCGTCTGTATAAATCACAGCCTTGTTGCACGTCATATTCGCCTTTGTCGAGAAGTAAAAGACGTTACCGGTTGCGGTGATCACCTTAGTCTTTGGATCACGGGCGATTTTCTCCGCGGTCACGATCGTTTCCCCATTGGTCGCGTAACCATTGCTGGTGGTCTCTATCCCGTTCTTGTGAGTCGTGTGATCGCCGCGAATGTCCCAGACTTCACGCTTTGCTTGCGGGTTCTCCTGGTCGAACAGAGCCAAAGGTCCCTTCCATGTCGACTTGCCAACATCCCAGTTCTTAGACTTGGTGTTGTACGCGAATCCCACCGCGTGGATCTCCCCCTCTTTCAAGGTTCCATCGACTTCGCCGGGCACGTCGAGCCGCGATTTGAAGGCGTCGAACGAAAATCGCGGCATCTTTAGGTCGAAGTCCGCGTTCATCACGTGAGCGCCGGAAGTGACGTCCAGTCTGCGTCGCGGGGAGTTCCACTCTGCCGTCGCGCCGGAGAATTTGACCTCGCCCTCCTCGCCGCGATACACGCCGTCGTGGATGCCGATGAGCTGAAAATTCTGCTGATTCTTGAGCACGTCGATGCGATCCACCATCGCCCGCGTGATCAGCTTCTCGCCCCGGTAGTGGGTGATCTGAGCGTGCACCAGCGAGAACGAAAGCCGTTCCGACTCAGGGCTGGCCTTGCCGAGTTTGCCGAACGGATCGAGCTTAACAAAGCGCAAAGTGCCGTAGGTCATTGCCCCAACGCCAGCGACCACCAGCGCAAAGAGCGTGGTGTTCCTAATGATGGCGTTGTTTTTCGATGCCCGCATACGTGAACGTCCCCATTCAGTTTACGTTTGGCAGGGGCAGGGTGGTTCGTTCGAGGGCGCTTATCGCAAGGTTCCCGTCAAACGAGGGCCAAGGAGCGGGGCTCGAGGCCGATGTGGCCGACCGCGTCGGCAATGTCGTCGTAAACGCGCATCTCCTGGGGCAGGTTCAAGAGGATCTCTTCGCCGTACCTCTTCGAGCGCAATCGGGGATCGAGAAGGGCGATGATGCCGCGATCCTCCGCCCGGCGGATAAGCCGTCCCGAGCCCTGCCGAATCATCATCTTGGCCAATGGAAGCGTGTGGTCGCGAAACGCGTCCATGCCCATCGTCTGCATCCAGGCAAGCCGAGCGATCTGGGTGGGGTCCACTGGCACTTCGAACGGGACCCTCACGAGCACCACACAAGACAGTGTCTCGCCGGGTGCGTCGAAGCCAGTCCAGAAGGACCGTAGTGCGAAAAGGGACGAGTGAGTATCAGCGAGAAACTTCTCGCCAACCGCGCCCGCACCCGAGCGCATTTGCATCAGGATTGGGCGAGCGGGCGAAACGACGACTCTGCGGCGCACCTCCTCCATCTCGCGCCGCGAGTGGAACAGCACCAAGGTGCGCCCGTCGCACGCCTCGATGATCGAGGACAGCTCCTTGGTGAGGGCGTCGAAGTACTCTTCCTCGCGCCTCTCCTTCCGCGCGGTTGCTGGGTCTGGGATCGTACCGACTTCCGGCAGATAGAGCGCCGCTTGGAGCGCGAAATCGAATGGCGAGGGCAGAATCTCTTCGTACTGCGGTTCGAATCCGGTGGTGCGGCGGAAGAATTCGAAGTTGCCGTCCAAGGCTAACGTGGCGCTGATACACGCGCTGGGATGCCGATTCCAGACAAGCTCCCGAAGGGGTTCGGCCAGTCCGACCAGGTCTCGTCTCAGCAGCGCCCCAGAATTTCCTTGGCTCGCGTGGCTGACCGACACCCCGCCCGCGGAGAACAGCGCATCGCTGTGGCCGCCGAACTCTCGAAGATAGGTGACGTAGTTCCGCACTCCGTCGATTGCGGGACGAGCGCTTAGTTCCGTGCGCCAGGCGCTCAGCAAGGTCTCGACGTCGCGCACGTATCGCAGACTTAGATCGCCGACGTCTTTCGCCAGCTCCTTCGCCTCGTCTAGGCGTCCTTCGAGCTTCGCCATCTTGACCTGCGGATGCTCGAGCACGTCCTCGGGCGTGGCGGACAAGATGCCGTTGCGCACGAGCGTCATGCCGAAGAGGTTGAGCTTGCGATGAATGCCGTCGAGCCCCTTTCGGTAGTTCTCCGCCAGGCTTTGCCATTCCAAGAAAGAGCCCTCGCTCTCCGCGATCTGTTGCAAAGCCCGCTCCAGCCGAGTCGCGATGCCCGCCATTCCAGCGATTTTCGGTCCGCTGAGTTCGAATTCCAGACCGTTCATGGCGGCTTGAGGGAAATCATGGGCTTCGTCCAGGATCAGAAAATCGAACTTGCCGAGCATCCCCTCGTCGTCGTCCGCCGCGCCCCCCATGATCGCGTCCTGAATCACGACGCTGTGGTTGGTGATCACGACCAGCGCCTTTCCGGCTTCCTTGCGAGCGCTGTAGTAATAGCAGTTGTGGTAGTGCGGGCACAGCCGCCCTTGGCAAACGGCGGGTGTTTGGACATCTTGCCAGAGTCTAACGACATCGCGGCCGAGATGCTGCACTGCCGCTCGCATCTCGGTCTCGATGCCGGTTATAAGCGACCGACGGAGGTGGCCGAGCATATCGGGATGCTGCTCTTCTGTTGCGCTCAGACACACGTATCGCTGCCGGCCGATGAGGAATGCCGTTTTGGGAAGCTCTTGATCCTCGAAAAGACTTAGGGCAAGAGGAAGATCCCGACGCCAATATTGCTCGGCCAGAACGTTGGTGTAAGTGGCGATGATCGTGCGTTTTCCGTCGACGATCGCTCGGGCGATTGCGGGGATGAGAGCCGCGAGCGACTTGCCCAGCCCAGTGGGGGCTTCGATGGCCCCGGTAGTGCCCTCGCCGATCATGTCGCCCAGCAACATTGCGAGCTGTTTCTGATCGGTACGCAGGACGAATCCGGGCCGCTCCGCCAGCTTGGCGAACGCTCGCTCAATGAGTTCGGCCGCGGTAGGCACGATCCATTATAGTAGACAAACGGATGCCTCGGCTGCGTGGCAGCAATCTGGGAAACTAGTGTCGTGTCGATTCTCGCGCTGCTTGCGGCCTCCTTCGTTCGGGGGCCGCTGACCATTCACATGGCGACCGTCGACATCACACCGCCCGAGCGTTTGCCTCTCGGTGGCTACACGGAGCGACTGGGCAAGCTCATGCAGCCAGGCGGCGATCCGCTGTTCGCACGATCGCTCATACTTGAGAGGGGCCCCCTCAAGATCGCGATCGTCAGTGCAGAGATGCTGACGATTCCGGAGAGCCTCTGCCGCGAAGTCCGGAAGCGGATTCCGTCGGACGTGGTTCTATTCCTGGCCGCGGTACATACCCACTGCGCGCCGGACAGCCAGATGCTGAACGACCGGATGAAGTTCGCCATTCCCGGCATCGCCGCTTACGCGCCGCTCTGGCTGGGGTGGTACGCGGAGCGGATCGCGGAGTCGGTCAATGGCGCTCTCGCGACTCCCGGGTTCGAGGTCGGCAAGTTGAGCCTCAAAATCGGCCACATCAGGCTGAACCGAGCGAGACGGCGGGGCGGTAGGCCCGATCCGGCCAGTCGCGAGCTCGACGCGGGCCGACGAGTCTTGTTCACCGAGTACGCCGCCCACGCTACGATCTATGGACCTGAGGAACTGCACACCCGGGGTGACTGGCCAGGGGCCGTCGCGACGAAGACGGACGCTCCTGTGCTCGTCGGCGCAATCGGCGATGTCTCGCCCGCTTTGGACGGTCCCGATCCCGCTACAAGGGTGCAGCAGTTTCGGGACCGACTGGAATCAAGCTTCCGGGTAGCGCCCCGCACGGTGTGGAAGGCGCGCGATCCGATTTCGGTCACCGATCAACCCATACTCCTCGAAGCCCCCCGTCCCCACCCGTCGTTCGCTAAGGCCTACCACGCGCCCCTTTCCCTGGCCAAAGCGCTCGTGACGCAGTTCGCCCCGTCCACCGCCTCCATTACGGCCATCCGACTTGGAAGCCTCGCGATCGTGGGCGTCCCGGGCGAACCAACAAGCGCCCTCGGAAGCCGCATTTCGCAGGCGGGCCGGCAACTCGAGTTCGACAACGTGATCGTCTGCTCCCATGTCAACGGCTGGATCGGCTACATCCTCGCGCCCCGAGACTACGACCGAGGCGGCTACGAAGCAACGCTCTCTTTCAACGGTCGGAACGAGTCTGAACGCGTCGTTCAGGCAGCGACGGAAGCGATGCGAAAGCTCCGCAATTAACTGCCATGTTTCGGATTACGGTGTAACGCATCTTGCAAGCAAAATGGGCTTTTCCACAGCCAGTTTGAACCTGGGGTACGGGAAAAACGGTGCGCGGTCTAGGATTATTGGGCCGTTTTTGGGCTGGTTATCCTAGATTTCCCTCTTGTTGACTCTCCTGCGTGAGAGGTGGGGGCTCCCGGCCTTCATTCTTCTCTTGCCTGTATGTGTTTGGAAGCAGGCTCTTGTCAATGTGCTCGGTTGCTTTTTTTTGGTTTGCGTGAAAGCTTCAAGGGGAATCGAACTCACCTGGGTGGGGGGATACCTACAGGCGAGATCCTTCGACTGCGAGCGGCTTCGCCCCTCGCGCTCTTCGCTCAGGATGACATTCTTTACCGCAGGTCCTTCGCTGCGCTCAGGATGAGTTTGAATTACCGCGCATCCCAGACTCGATAGGCGAGCATGTACAGGCAGTTCTTCGTTGACTTAACCAACGCATCCGCCTTGGCCGCCGGGCTTAGCTTGATGTCTCCGTCGTCCGGGAAAACCTGGATTAGAGTTCTGCCCATGCCGCTCACCGATCCGTCGTTGGACGACCGAACTTCGTAGAGCTGGGGAACTTGATCGAAGAAATCGTTGAATCTGCGAGCGGCCTCGGTCGCGCGTCCTGACGCGTTTGGACCGCGCAGGACGATGAGGCTGCGTTTTCCGAACTGCAAATCGAACCCGCCATCCTTCGTCGGCGAGACCGACGTGCGGTAGCTGGTCGTCACTTCGCTGCGATGTACCGCGATGCCGGCCTGATCCAGGTACTTGGTTAGGCTGGCCGCGCGCTCCTTTCCAGGAGGGTGGGTGCGCAAGATTCCCAAGTCGTAGAGTCCCGCGGGCGAGGTTTTCTCGTCGAGAGCTAGGCGCTCCATCATCGTGAGCATTGCCGCAGGGTTGTATTGCGACTTGATCATGTATTGGAATCCGCCGTAATCCGCGGCCTGTTCGGCCTTTACGCTCCAGCCACTTCCAATGGCCTGCTGAAAGAGCTGAGAGCCTTCGAGAATCGGGATGGCGTTCTTGCTGCTCGTGAAGATAGCGGCCAGGATCAGAGGAATCTGCGCGATTTGCAGTTTGCTTGACTCGCGCTGCAAGGTCGCCACGTGCCGAAATGCGCTATGCGCGATCTCGTGGGCCAAAACTCCGGCGAGCTCATCGTCGCTTTCGATGAAGTTCAGTAGGCCCTCATTCACATAAATGAAGCCTCCCGGAAGCGAGAAGGCGTTCACGTCTTTGTCGGCAAGAACGGTGAAGTGGTACTCGAAAGTGCTCATCCGCGAGTCGCCCCAGAGCGCCTTTGCGTGAGTCACATTGGCAATCGCGGCCATCTGACCGCCGATCCGGTTCACGCGATCGATAAATTCTTTATTGGTGGACTGCTTGAACTGCGGATCCTTGGCAATCTCCTTCGTGTATTCCTTGCCAAGCTCGATGTCGCGGTCGATGTCCTTCTGGTGCTTGGGGTCGACCGGGGGCTTTTGCGCTGCCTGATCCCAGGCGCGGGCCTCCATCGTCTCTTCGGCAGGGCTGCCGGCGAGCGTCCAAGTGGGCATCGCCGAGGGCGTAAGCGCCATCGTCGCTAGTAGGGCTACGAGCATATATCTAGTCTGACGCCTTCGGACGCCCCTCCGAGTCGAGCAATATCGGGCGATCTCGCTCCTTGTCCACCACGCAGAGAAATCCGAGCGGTTCGTCGTGAGGGTTTTGGAACTGGTGCGGGGTCATGGGCGGCACATGGACGGCGTCGTGCAGATCGACCTCGCTGACCTGTTCGCCGAGGCGCACTTTGCCCGATCCGCGGACGATCACCACGCAATGCTCGTGTTCGTGCATTTCAAACGAGGAGTACCCGCCCGGGGCCACCTCGAAGTAGCGCATCTCGAACTTCCCTCCGCTCTCAGGCAAGAGACCTTGGCGCGTAACGAACTGCCAGCTTCCAGGGTTGTCCTTGTAGATTTTCTCCTCGCCCCAGCGAAATCCCGCTCCCTTTTGGATCAATCGAATACCACCATCGCCTTCAGTATCTCCCCGCGCTTCATAGCTAAATACGCTTGCGGCAGGTCATCGATTCCCACGAAGTCGCTGACAACCTGCTCTGCCTTGATCTTTCCCTCCCGCAGCAACTGAGCAGCGGCGGCCGTGTCATCCGGTCCCGCCGAGTAGGAGTTGATGATTCTGGCGTCGAGGAAATAGAGCCTGTTGAGGTCAACCGGCGTCTGTCGGCCGGGCGGCATCGGGGCGAAGAGCACGATCGTGCCGCCGGGATTCAGGAAGTCGATGGCGAAGTCTAGCGCGGCTTTGGTGCCCGGGCAAACGAACACTGTATCTGCCTTCTGTGGGTTGGACGGGTCGCGGGCATCGATGCCAAGCGTCCGGGCGCGGGCTCGCCGGGGGTCGCTGATTTCGTAGGCGGTGCAGCCGGGGAGTAGCAGAGCGTGCATGAGACCCATGATGCCGAGGCCGATCACGGCCGTGGCATCTGCTTCCAGCTGATGCGTACTTGTGCGCAGGGACTTGACCACGCATGCCAGAGGCTCGATCAAGGCCGCGTCGACGGCTCGGAGATCGTCGACGCGGAAAGTGTCGTTCAGATTCTCAGCGGAAACCGCAAACATCTCGGCCATGCCGCCCGGGACAAGCCGTGTTTGCTTCCATTGGGGGCAATGGACATAGAGGCCCCGTTCGCAAAGCGAGCACTGAAGGCACGGAGCGTGATGGTGGGCAAAAACCCGCGAGTCGACTGGATAGCGCTCGTCCTGTGACTCTAAGACAATCCCCGCGACTTCGTGCCCGAAAACATGGGGCACCTTTTGGTCCATGTACCAATCCATCAGTTCACCCGAACAAAGCCCGCACGCCTCAGTTCGGACCAGCAAGCCCCCGGGCGGGCAGGATGGCGCGGCTTCGTCCTCGATGCAAACTCGGCCCCCGCCGAGGTAG
>JBBSFL010000088.1:0-11028 GCA_038238735.1 Fimbriimonadales bacterium
GGATGGGCCCATGCTCGACCGCATCGTCGCGAAGGCAAAGGCCGGCGGATACCATTTCTCAACCCTCGTCGATGGAATCGTCCTGAGCACTCCGTTTTCTCAGCATAGAATGGAGACTAAATGAGCCAGCCGCTATCCCGCCGACGCCTACTCAAGGGAGTCGGAGCGTCGATCGCCTTGCCCCTGCTGGAAGGGATGCTTCCCCTAAACGCGCTTGCCGCCTCGGCGAAGACGCCCCCTTTGCGAATGGCGTTCCTATTCGTGCCTAACGGTGTATCGATGGAACACTGGACGCCGGCGACGGAAGGCGCGGGCTTTGCGGTTCCGGACGTGCTGGCTCCTCTTGCGAGTTTGAAGGGACAGTTCTCGGTTCTGACGGGTCTTACGCAGCAGCATGCTTTCGCGAACGGCGACGGTCCCGGCGACCATGCACGCTCGGCAGCCGCTTGGCTCACCGGCGTGCAACCGAAGAAGACATCGGGCGCGGATATCCACAACGGCATTTCCGCCGATCAAGTCGCCGCGAAAACGATTGGTGGCGACTCCCGCTTCGCCTCCCTCGAGTTGGGCTGTGAGTTCGGACGGGAGAACGGGGACTGCGATTCCGGCTACTCGTGCGCGTATTCGAGCTCCATCTCCTGGCGAGGGGACACGACCCCGAACGCCAAAGAAGTAAATCCTCGACTTGTGTTCGAGCGGCTGTTCGGGGACGGGGATGGCGCGAACCGATCCTTAAGCTGGTATGGCCGGAACCACTACAAGCAGAGCATTCTCGACTTCGTTATGGACGACGCGCGGACGCTTGGCAAGCAGCTTGGCGGGAAGGATAAGGAAAAGCTGGACGAGTATCTATCCGGACTCCGAGAGATCGAAACTCGGCTCGCCAAGATGGAGACCGCTGCACAGACTCTGCAAACTCCGGGCGTCAAGTCGCCAGCCGGGGTTCCCCAGGACTACGCGGAGCACATCCGGCTGATGGGCGACATGATGGTGCTCGCGTTCCAGGCCGACCTCACGCGAGTCTGCACGTTCATGTTCGCGAACGAAGGCAGCAACCGGAGCTATCCGATGGTGGGCGTTCCGGAAGGTCATCACGATGTCTCGCACCACGGGCAAGATGCGCGAAAGCTCGAGGCCAAGCGCCTCATCGACCGCTTCCACGTCGATCAGCTTGCCTACGTTTTGAAGAGAATGAGCGCCATCAAGGAGGGCGACGGCACCTTGCTCGACCACACGATGCTCGTCTACGGCGGGGGCATCTCGGATGGCGACCGCCACAACCACGACAACTTGCCGATCCTCTTCGCGGGCAAGGCGGGCGGAGCGTTCCAGCAGGGCCGCCACGTGAAGTACAAGGACGGCACACCGATGACGAACCTGTTTCTGTCCATGCTCGACCGCATGGGCACCAAGGTCGACCACCTCGGAGACAGCACCGGCCGCCTCCAGGGCTTGTTCTAAAGCTTCTTTGGGGTCACCGTCACGAACGCGGTGCCAGTGATGACCTTGTTCTTCACCTGGATCGAGTAGGGGATCGGGTACGTGCCGGCGGTCACCCTAGGGATGATCACGGGCACGACTCGTCGGAGGGTGCCATGGAAGTCAGGGATCGAGAAGCCCCCTTGGGCGTCCGATTTGACCGTGAATTCGGAAGGAAGGGTGAGCTTGAAGGCGCCACGCACCGACCGGGCGCTGTTCGACCGGATGGTGAAAACCAGCCGTGCATCCTGAGGCAGTTCGCTCGCCTTAATATCCGAGTCCATCAGGTCCAAATCAACAAGAGGAGCGACGCGGAAGCTCGTCTGCAGGACCGACTCCGGACCCTTGTCGAACGTCAGAGTCGAGCGTAGGAGCCGATACCCAACGGGCGCGTCCTTGTGAATCTGGGTGTCGTAGTCGACGAACGCCCGCTTCTTATTATCGAACCCGGGGAACGGCTTCTCGACGACGTTTACGAAATCCTTCGCATACCCCTCCCCACGCATGGCGACCCGCTTCGCGCCGAGATCATTGGTGCCGTTGAAGGTAAGGCGGATGCGTGTGCTCTCATCCGGCACGATCATCCGGTTTCGCGCTTCTACTCCCCACTTCATAGCCTCCGGCAGCGCGGTTTCGCGTTCGGTAACGAGTTGGATGGGGCTGAGGGCCCGTGGCACGAACGCATCGGCCAAGGTCGTTTCCGGGGCGATGGCGTCGAACCGCACGGAAGGCTTTTGACCCGGCTTCGGGTCGATCAACCCCGTGCCCGGATCGACCAGAGTGGCCTCGAAGACTTCGCCCGAGGCGTCCGCGATCGCCGCGACGGTCGAAGAAAGGATAAAGCCGGAGGCCTCGACCCACTCGGGTCCCGACTTGCGCCCCTCCAACCTCCGAACGTGCAACTCGGGCTTGCCGTCCTGCATGTGAATTCGGACCTCGAGGTTGTCGTTTCCGATTAGCCATCCGTCCGATTTCAGGTCGAAGCTGACCACGAGATCTTGTCCCGCCGGCAGTTTGGCCGCAATGTGGTATTTGCCCGGCTCGTACTGCAGGAAGCTCGTCATGCCGTCACCAGAGGCCAGCTCGTCCCACTCCTCGGGATCCAGCTTCCCGTCGATCATCGGCGTTAGCTCTAGCCGGCGCGGCTCAGCGAAGACGGGAGCCGTGGAAAAGCTCGTCGGAGTGGACTGAGTCCGCAAAGCCAGGCATAGCAAGGAAGAAAGCATCGACAATACGGACGCGCGAGGCTAGTCTCGCGATTCGTGCGTTGGAGGAGTTGCTTCGGATTGCTACAGGTTAGGAACAGCCACGCGCCGAGAAGGCGTACTATAACGCTGGATTGTTAGAGATATGAAGAATTCCGCCCTTATTTTGCCGGTCATTACGCTGGCTTCGTTCGCCCATGCCGGCCAGCTCGGCGCGCCGCAACGGAATCCGTTAGTTGGTGCGAGAAACCTTGCGATCAGCCCGGATGGCAAGCGCCTCGCGTTCAGCTACCAGGGCGACGTTTGGGTGGCTCCGGCAGACGGGGGGCGGGCGATTCCGCTCACGAATCACGTCGAGATGGACGACAATCCCGTCTGGTCGCCCGACGGCGAGTACATCGCCTTCTCGAGCAATCGCACCGGTAACAACGACATCTTCATCGTCCCGGCGGACGGAGGCTCCAGCCGTCGGCTGACCTACCATTCCGGCAGCGACGTGCCCAGCGACTGGTCGCCCGACGGCAAGTACATCCTCGAACGCGCCACGCGCGACAATCCGGCCAACGGGGTCTACGCGATCGACGTCGAGACCGGGCAGACGAAGCAGCTCTTCCTCGACATGTTCCCTTTGGGCTTTCCCAAGTACTCACCCGATGGCAAGGCGATCATCTACGATCGCATGTACGAGTTTCCGTGGTTCCGAGCGCGTTATCAAGGCTCAGGCGCCGCGCAAATGTGGCGCTACGATCTCGCGAGCGGAAAGCGCGAGCAGGTGGAGAACAACGGATTCCAGCATCTCTGGCCTAGCGTCGGCGGAAAGGCTTGGCCGATCCTGAATGTGACGGTCAGCGAGGTAACCCCCAGCAGCAGCTGGATCGGCAAGACGATCCCCAAGGTCGTCGACAATCCGAACCGCTGCCCGAACATCTACGCCTGCGACGCCCCCGGCAAGGAGCGTCGACTGACCAGCTTCACCGTCGCCGGCCCGCGATTCCTAAGTGTCGCCTCGAAGGCCGACGTCTGCGCCTTCGAGCACGACGGCGACATGTACGTAATGCCACTCGGCAGCGAAGCCAAAAAGATCACCGTCTATGCGACAGTCGACGACAAGACGACCCAGGAAGAGAGGCTGATCTTGACCACTGGAGTCGGGAACGCAACACTCAGCCCGGATGGCGGCAATTGGATTTTCAGCGTCCGCAACGAACTCTGGAGTGTTCCGACTAAAAAGCCGAAGGGGCCCAATGCCGACGACGCCACGCAGCTCACCGACTGGGCGGGCGTCGACGACAACCCCGTCTACACGCCAGACGGGAAGGCGATCTTCTTCGTCAGCGACCGCGAGGGCGGCGAGCGGCTGTACCGAATGGACGTCGCGACGAAAAATCTCACGGCGGTCACGAAGGGCGACAACGACGTTCTCGAAACTCGTCTGACGCCGGACAAGAAGAGGGTTAGCTTTTGGATGACCGGAGCGCAGGGCGGCCTCTACACGGTCCCGGTCGAGGGCGGCTCGCCAACACTCGTCATGGGCGTGAAGGGCAACTACGACGCCGACTACGACTGGTCGCCGGATATGCGCTACGTCGCATACTCCGACACCCTCGTCGGCAGCGGCTACTACTACTGGGATCAGGGTGCGAACATCTGGATTCTCGACACCCAGACCGGCCAGAAGCACAACGTAACCTATCTGAACGTTCAGAATCGCGCCCCGCGCTGGTCCAGCGATGGCAAGTATTTGCTCTTCGCCAGCACCCGCGACTCCGGCGGCGGCGGCCGTCGCGCCGTCGCAGCCGGCGGAGCCGGCATATACGCCTTGCCGCTCCAGCCCGAAGACGCTCCGACCGCCGAACTCGATCTGAAGTACACCAAGACCACGTCACCCGTGGCGATCACGATCGACTACACCGATATCGAGAACCGTCCGAGGCTGCTCATAAGCCAGACGCCTAGCGGCGACTACCACATGGATCCGGAAACCGGCGAGGTCCTCTTCACTAGCGGCGGCGATATTTGGAAGGCCGACTATAACGGCGAGAATCCTCGTGCGCTGACCGCTGGTGGTGGGGTCGCCAGTTTTGTGTTCACGGCCGACGGGAAAGGACTGGCGTTCGTCAAGGCCGGCGCACTCACGACGCTGAATCTGCGCAACCCGCAGACACCCAGCGCCACGACGACTTTCCGCGCGGACTGGATGCACGATCTGCGCAAGGAGCACGGCGCGGCCTACAACGAGTTCTGGCGCGCCTACAATCGCTCGTTCTACGACCCTAACATGCATGGCCGCGACTGGGAAGCCCTGCGCATTCGGTATCAGAAGTATCTCCCGAGCGTCGGCCACCGCAACGAGATGGCGACGATCCTCAACGAGCTCGTCGGCGAACTGGAATCCTCTCACTCAGAGGTTTCGGCAGCCGCTGGCAATCCAACCGGCCAATCGAGCGCGCATCCGGGATTTCTGATCGACTACAGCTACGCCGGCCCGGGTCTGCGCGTGAAGGAAATTCCAGCGCGAAGTCCCGGAAGCTACGCCAAGACCAAGCTAAACGTGGGCGACATCGTTACCCAGATCAACGGCAAGGATGTCCGCGCCGATGAGAACCTCTACAAAGACGTCTTGAACGAGCAAGCCGGTCGCTACCTCACCTTGAGCGTCAAGGCTCCGGACGGCACAACGAGAACGGTCAAGTACCGCGCTCCGAGCAGCGGCGAAATCGGCGGGCTGATGTTCCAAGCTCGGCTCCAGGCTCGGCGCAAGTACGTCGAAGAGAAGTCGGGAGGCAAGCTCACCTATGTCCACATCGCGGGCATGGGCGCGCCGGAACTGAACCGCTTTAACCAGCAGGTGTGGCAGTTCGCTCAGGACAAGAAGGGTCTGATCATCGACGTCCGCAACAACGGCGGCGGCAACACGAGCGACCAGATCATCGACATCTTAGAGCGAGCCCCGAACGCCTACTACGTGCCTCGAGACGGCGACCCCCAACTCGGTCCCGGCCAGGCGCTGGATATCCCGAGGGTCGTCATGATGGGCGAGTCAAGCTTCTCGAACGCAGAGATGTTCCCGAGTTCGATGAAGGCCCGCAAGCTTGCGACGCTAGTCGGGATGCCGACTCCGGGCTACGTCATCTACACGGGCGGTTTCCAGCTTGTAGACGGCACCAACGCCCGAATGCCCGGCACCGGCGTGTACCGCCTCGACGGCTCGCCGCTAGAGGACATGGGCCAGCAGCCGGATTACAAGGTGGACATCACGCCGGAGCAGTACTTCTCCGGAGCCGATCCTCAGCTCGACAAGGCGATCGAAGTTTTGATGGGCAAGGTCAAGTAGGTAGAGCCTGCGTTGTAATGTCGGTAAGAGTGAGTGACGAATGGTTAGTGGATGGTCACGGGAAAGACGCGCCGAACGGAGCGTCTTTCTTGCCACACTTTCTCGAAAGGGGCGGCTCTGCGTCGTCAGGTTCTGCCATACTTAAGCCGCCGAAAGAAATCCTGTCGTAGGAAGAAGCATATGGCAATCACCAGCGTCGACTCCCAATATTCGCTCGATGCCCAAGGGACCGGGGTGCAGATCAAGCCCCTCAGACCGGGCGGGCTGAATTTCAAGCGCAAAATTCCGGTCTCGATCGTAGAGGCGAGCCTTGCGGGTCAGTCGAAGACGGTCAATGGACCATCGGCGGGCATCTTTATCACGTTTTCTCGGGAAGATGGCCAGATTCATGTCACCTTCCGGTTCCCCGACACTCCGACGACTCAGACTTCGTTCGACTCGGACGATGTGGAGCTCGAACTGATGTCGGCCTAGGGTTCAAGAGGCTCGCGAAGCTGCACCCACTCGCCTCGGTGGCGATCGTTCCAGTTGCGCACATCGCCGGTCTCGCGGGCCGTTTCGAGTAATTCAAAGGACAAGTCGGCGACGGCAATGCCTTCCTCGTTCAAGGGCGTCTCGTCCATCACTCCGCTGATCGGAAACTGAGTAAGGCTCGGGCAAAGAATAGCGCTGTTTCCGTACGTCGCGGGAACCGGCTCCCGGCCCAAGTCTCCGACCAAGGAGCTGTGGACGACGTAATACTGGTTCTCCACGGCCCGCGCTTGCGAGCACCACCGAACCCGCTGGTATCCGAATTGCGTCTCCGTATAGGCAGGTATGCAGTGAATGAGCACGCCTTCTTCAGCGAGGGCTCGGCCCGCTTCCGGGAATTCGCAATCGTAGCAAATGGTGACCCCTAGCCGCGCTTCGTGAGGCTTGGCGAGGCCCTTTCCTGGGCGCAAGTGCCAAACCTCGCGCTCGTAGGTCGTCATGTTGTTCTTGTAGCCGAGCGCCACACCCAATTTCGGATGTCCGATGGCGCAGCAGTTCACCACCCCCTCGGGCGTCTCCTTGAAGTGCGATCCTCCGACGATGATGAGCCCGGAGGACTCCGATATCCGCCGAATCCAGTCCTCGATCGCGTCGGCGTATTGGACCAGATACAGCGGAACGTCCTGTTCGCGCAAACCTTTCTCGAGATGGAGTAGCTCCAGAACCTGAAGCTCAGGGAACACCACGACCTCAGCGCCCAACTCGTACGCCTCGTTCACCAAGTCGTGAAAATGCCCGAAGAACTGGCCGTCGCGGCGAATATCGCGCAGCTTCCAAGCGACTGTCGCAACCCGCAGGCCGCTCACGGGGTCCACTCCAACAGCCCTCCGCAGTCCCCCGAGTCGGCATCGGGCATATAGTTTTCGATGACGTCTATCATCCGCTAGTTCATTTTGAGCAATGGAGTGAGGTTTCGGTCAATTACCCACCAGATCGCCGCCCGCGCACCCTTCGTAGTGCTCCGCGTATGTGCGACTTTGGTCGCACGAATTGAACGCGGCTACAGCTCAATTCCCAATCTGTCCAATATCCGCCCGAGGTCCTCGTCGGAGTAAAACTCCACGACGATCTTTCCCCCAGCTTCGGCTTGCACGAACTTCACTCTGCTTCCGAAGGCCTGGCTGAGCGCCTCTTCCAACTCAGGGTGCCCTTCCTCCGACAAGGTCCTGGAGGCATGTTGTCGCTGAGGAGCGCGAGCGGCACGCTCCACCTCCCGCACGTTCAAGCCCTCAGAAAGAATCCGAACCAAGAGAGCGAGTTGCAGGGCTTCCGAGTCAAGACCGAGTAAAGCCCGGGCATGGCCCTCCTGAATAGCTTCCTTCTCAAGGGCTTCCTGAACCGGCAATGGCAGCCGGAGAAGGCGTACCGTATTCGCAATTGCAACCCGCGACTTGCCGACCCTCTCAGCGACTTTTTCTTGGGTTAGCGCGAACTCGTCCATCAGCTTCCGATAAGCGCGAGCGCACTCCATCGGTCCTATATCTTCGCGCTGAACGTTCTCCACAATTGCCATCTCCAACGACGACCGGGCATCGGCAGCGCGAATGTGGATAGGCACCGCAGAGAGTCCGGCAAGTTGGGCCGCCCTTAGCCGTCTTTCCCCCGCGATCAGCTCGTAGCGTCCATTCTCCAGAGGCTGAACGACGAGCGGCTGCAGAATCCCGTGCTGGCGAATG
This sequence comes from Fimbriimonadales bacterium, assembly GCA_038238735.1. GTDB lineage: Bacteria > Armatimonadota > Fimbriimonadia > Fimbriimonadales > Fimbriimonadaceae > JAFDWR01. The sequence continues at coordinate 8,226 of JBBSFL010000088.1, forward strand.
CTCTCACTCAAGTCGCGGAGCCGGTCTTCGTCGAACACGGTTCGGGGCTGCCTCGTATTCGGCACCACCAGCCCAATGGCTACTTCGTTTGTCGGTGCCGGTGTCATCGTCGGGCCGGAAAGAGAAACATCAGCATGGCGGGAAATCGGCGCGCCCAAGAGTTTTCGTTGTGGGCGGCGAAACCATCTTCGTAATAGGCGAGATCGCGCCCCTCGACCCATCCTTTGGTTCGGAGGGCGGCGTCGAGCCGTCGGGCGGAATCCGCGTAGCCAGGATCTTCCTTTGAATTTCCGGATTCCGAAGTCCCCATGTCTAGCCAGATTTTCAAGGGCAGCTTCCCGGGAAGAGCTTGCGCCCGCTTCAGCATCAATTCGCTATCCCACCAAAGTGATGGTGAGAACACGCCGAGTTTTGTAAAGACGTCGGGCCGGGTGATGCCGAGCCAAAAAGTGATGACGCCCCCCAGAGAAGAGCCAGCGAGACCCGTATCGCGAGCCCCGGGCTTGGTCCGATAGAGTTTGTCGATCTGCGGCTTCAGCTCTTCCGTCAGCATTCGCCCGTACATGTCGCCCTTGCCTCCCATCGCGGATTGGCCACGCTTGACCGACGTCGGAAGGTACTCATTGGCCCGCTCCGAGCCCGCGTTGGGAATCGCAACGATGATGAGAGGTTCGACTAACTTCGCGTTGATCAGAGCCTCCGCCGCTTCGTCCGCTCTCCATTCCTGGTTCGGAATAAAGGAAGTCGCCCCGTCAAAGACGTTTTGCCCATCGTGCATGTAGAGCACGGGAAACCGCCGCTTTGACTCCAGGGCGTATTGGGGCGGAAGATACACGAAGATCGTTCGCTCGTTCCGCAGGAGCTTCGATTCAAGTTTGAAGGGCTGTTCGATCCTGCCTGTCAGGGAAGGACGGCGGTCGTTTGCCGAACCCCCTTGCCGAACGAGAAAAAGAAGGGCGGCTAGCACGCCCAAAGTCTATCGCATGCAACGCCGCTTACCGTCTCGGCTCGGGCGCCCACTTGCTCAGGAACGTGACCACCTTGTCGTGATCGTGGTGATCCCCTGTTTCAAGGAGGCCGGTGTCTTGGGAGTGAAGTAATTTGCCCTTTCTGTCGAGCACGAAGAGATGCGGATAGCCCTCGATCTTCGGATATCTGGAGAGGACTTCGCGGTTCTCGTTTTCCGGGCTGAAGTTGACGCGCACTACCACGTAACTGTCCTTCAATATCCGAGCGATCGCCGCGTCCGTTCGGAAGGTCGCGTCGAGCTTGTGACACCACGGGCACCAGTTACCCCCGACATCTAAGATCACCCGCTTGTGCTGCTTCGCCGCGAGTTTGACTCCGTCCGCGATGTCCTTGGAAGCGTTCCGAGCCGGCTCGAAAATCCTTTCGGATATTCCCACCGCCTTCGCAGGAGCGCCGCCAGGACCGACGATGACGCCACCTTGGGCAGACGCTGACGATGACGTCAAAATGGCAGGCAAGGCGAGAATAGCGATCAAGAGACGATTCATCGAGCTCCTCCGATACAAGTCGATTATAGGCTCTGGATTGGGGAACGCGATTCACCAGCCGGCCGGCCGTTCTCGCCTTTCATGACGCGAGCGGTAACCGTCGAACGACCTGATAGCCAATTCCGCTGGTCGAAGCGGTCGAGATAAGCAGGTCGATTGCTTCGACTTGGATAGAGCCCATGTCGGGGGGATCGAGAAGTTTGATCGACCGGCCCAGGGCCACGCGGTTCGACTCGGATTCCGTCTTAAGGCGCCCCAGAGTGATGTGGGGCTGAAAGGCGCGAAAGTCGCGGGGCGGGATCAACGTTCCAACGGCTTGATCTAGTCTGCTTGCGAGACTCACCAACGCCTCCACGTCTCCCTGAAGGTTCGCGATCAGATAACGCGGCTGGATCAAGTTCGGAATTCCACCGAAACCCTTCACCTGGATCATCATGCGGGCCGAGTCTGCGCAAACCGACTCCGCTACCGCTCCCACCCGATCGACCGTCGACGGAGATAACTCCCCCAGGGGCACGAGGGAGATAATCAGCTCGCTCGCCGCGTTCCAACGAACGTCGGTGACGCCGGGCTTCCGCTTTACGAGCATCAGACTCTGCTCGATGCTGGCGAGCATTTCCCCTGTCGGGCGAATACCTAGAAACGTGCGATTGAGAGCTTGCATGGGCTAGATGGCCTCCTCGTAGGCGACTTCTCCGTGAAGCGCGACGTCCAACCCGGCTTCTTCCGACTCACTCACCCGAACCGGCGTGAACTTGTTTATCAGCCAGAGCATGCCGTAGGTGAACCCGAACGCCCACACCGAAGAGAGCGCGACTGCCGCCAATTGCTTGCCGAAGAAAGAGCTCCCTCCATAGATAAGGCCGTCCGCTCCGGTGGAATTGAAAGCAAGCGAACCGACCAGTCCGAGCATGATGATGCCGAGCATCCCGCCCACGCCGTGGACCCCCCACACGTCGAGCGCGTCATCGAGTTTGAGCTTGTTCTTCAGCGCCACCGCTCCGTAGCAAACCAAGCCAGAAATGCATCCGATGATCACCGCGGCTGGGGGCGAAACGTATCCCGCCGCGGGCGTGATGGTGGCGAGCCCGGCGACGGCGCCCGTAAGCAGGCCAATGAATTTGGGTTTGCCCACGATCATCATGTCGAGCACAAGCCACACGATCGCCGCGAAAGACGCCGCGAGATCGGTGTTCAAAAAGGCCGAAGCCGTGACCGCATCGACCTTGAATTCACTACCCGCGTTAAACCCGTACCATCCGAACCAGAGCAGGCCGGTGCCAAGA
>JBBSFL010000089.1:0-11023 GCA_038238735.1 Fimbriimonadales bacterium
AAGTCGTTGAAAACGCTGGTGCCCGACCACAAAACCATCCTGATTCAGGAGTCGCCCCTGCTCGGTACGAGCGACGTGCCCCTACGCCTGTCTTTGGTGGATCGCAACTACAGTTTGCGCCTTGAATCGCCCACTCGAGTCGCCGGGCGAGAGGCAATTTCGATCCTGGCGATTCCTCGGCATGGAGACTTGATGGCGCGAAGGTTGGTACTGGATGCCCAGACGGGCTTTCTCCTGCGCCTCGAAGTGGCGTCGCCCGAGGGCAAGATGGAGGCGCGGGTCGAGGTGAAGAGCGTCGACTTTCCGAATTCCCTACCCCCGTCCCTCTTCCAACTGCGGACCCTCGAGGACACCCGCATCATCCAGTTTAAGCCCCGTGAAGAACTAAATCCGGACGGGCCGCTCGATCCGGAGATTCACTTCAAACCTGTGGTGCCCCGTCATTTGCCATACGGCTTTATGGTGCAGGGGGCACAGGTCAACCGAGGTCGATTCCACTCGATTGCGGTGCGTGTGACGGACGGTCTCGTGCGGGGAACCGTGTACGAAAGCCTTCCCTCGGACGCGCCTGAGATGAAGATGGACGGCGCGACCCGCCTGAGCGTCGGGTCGGTGACCTTCACGATCATCATGGACGCCCCGGAAGGCGTTCGCCAGAAGATCGTTCAGATATTTGCCAAGGGCGTGAAGGCCGACAATCCGGTCGCAGACGGAGAACCCGGCGCAATCGCACCGTCGGCAGGAACCGGGCGCGAGGTCCGGCGCGTTAAAACTAAAGTCTTTGCCCCACCGGTCAACGCGGATCGAACAGTTTCCGGCGGCTGATACATAAAACAAAAACTCCAGAAGACCAATGAGCGTTAATACACCTTTCCTCAAGAGTCCAGCTTTCCTCGCCGTGGCGGCAGGAGTCGTCCTTGCCGGGGCGGGCCTCACCCTCTCGACAACGTCTCGGCACGGCTCGATGCCTCAGCCCTACTCGCCCAACGCACCCGCTGTCTCTATCGCGGCGGAGCGGATGGAGACACTGAACGAGCTCAAATCGCTGGATCACGCGTTCCAAAGGCTCGCAGAATTCGCGGCTCCTGCCGTCGTCTCCATCAAGACGCAAGGCAAATCGGAATACTCGATGACTGGCGACAAGCAACAGATCGAAGGTGAGGGCTCGGGAGTTATTCTTCGCTCCGACGGCTGGATCATCACAAACGACCACGTCGTGGCGGACTTCGACAAAGTGACGGTTATCCTCCACGACGGACGCGAATTCCAGGGCACCGTTCGCCGCGCGCCGGAATGCGACATCGCGGTCGTTAAGATCGACGCGAAAGACCTTCCCACTTTGCCGTTCGCCGATTCTTCCCAAGTCCACGTCGGGCAACTTGCAATGGCGGTCGGCGCTCCGTTTGGACTGGAGAATAGCGTCACCTATGGTCATGTCAGCGCGACTGGGCGGCTCAATACGATCCCCGACCAGCGGACCGGCTCCGTGCGCCGTTACTACGATCTGTTGCAGACCGATGCGTCCATCAACATGGGGAACTCGGGCGGGCCGCTGATTAATGTGGATGGGCAGGTCATCGGCATTAACAGCGCGATCTATTCCTTGACGGGCAGCAGCAGCGGAATCGGCTTCGCGATCTCGAGCAATCTGGCTCGAACGCTGGCCGACACACTAATCGAGAAGGGCAAGGTCACGCGGAGCTACGCGGGACTTCGGCCCGAGAATTTGAAAGAGTTCGAGCAGAAGGAGCTCAAGATCTCAGCCGGTGCGATCCTCCGCGAAGTCGTAAGCGACGGACCGGCGGCGGATGCGGGGCTCAAGGCGGGAGACGTCGTCACGCAAATCGGGACCCTTCCCGTGGCCAACGAGGTCGATCTCCGCAACGCGATGTTCCGATATGCGCCGGGCACATCAGTTCCCTTTGAGATCGTGAGGGAAGGCCAACACAAGACTTTAGAAGTCAAGCTCGAAGAGCTTCCCGCCGAACAGAGAATGCTCAACCCAACAAATCGGCCTCAGTTTGGAGTACCTGGCGTGCCGAATCTCCCGGACGTCCAAGGTACGCCCGATCAGCCAAACAGAACGGGTAAAGCCCAGCTTGGCGTTCAGGTCCAGAGTATGAGCGAGGTTCTTCGCAAGCAATTTCACATCCCCACCGATGAGCAGGGAGCCGTCATCATGACGGTTTCGCCGGATTCGGTGGCGAGCGGCCTAAACCTCCAGCCGGGAGACGTAATCGAAGCGATCGGCGAACGGAAGATCAGGTCGGCTGATGATCTCGTCGAAACGGTTGGTGCCCTGAAAATGGGAGACCAGCGCTCGGTCAGCTATGCTCGCTTCGGCGAGAACAACGTTACGACTCGGGCGACTGTCGACGTTTCCTTCAAGTAAACGCGCAGCAAAAAGGGAGCCCCAGGTGGGACTCCCTTTCACATCTCAGGGGATCGCTCAGGTCGCGGAAGCGGTGATCTCGATCTTGATGCCCTTAGCTTCGAAGCCTTCTCTACTACCCTGGGCCTCGATCGCTCGAATGACCTCGTCGGGGACTCTTAGCTCAACGACGGCACCGGTGGAATCATTAACCACGACTTCGGAGCCCTTGCCGTTGCAATCCGTCATACGGCAGGGGAAATAGCCGTCCACGACGCCGATGTGGTGAATTAAGCCGACCTCTTGAAGCGTGGATAGGATACGGTACACGCTCACGACGTCGATCTTTCCGCCTCCGGAAATAATCTTTTCGTGGATCGCATAAGCGCTCAAAGCTCGGCTCGTGTCAGCCAGGGCGCGAATGACTTGCACCCGCGGCATGGTGATGCGATAGCCTGAATTCCGGAGAATTTTGAGGGCATGCTCTTCGTAATTGCGTGCCTCGGCAGGACTCGCTCCGGGGCTGAGGGTAACGGACTCGGTTGCTCTTCGATCTCTCATATCAATACTATGTACGACGCTATAAAAACGCATTATATTCGTCGTACATCAAGCCTTCTGCAAAAACACGGACAAAGGCCAGCTTCAAGAAAATTTGGGTTATGCGGGGAAATATTCTCAGAATGCTAGCTTCAAGTGAACTTACGGTATATGATGTTTTTGTCTGAAGCAAGAATCTCATGCAGGCATGAGACCGTCTTGACGATTTAGGAGGGAAACCATGCAGTTTTACAACCTTAAGACTCGATCTCACGTGGATGTGCCGGAAGCCAACGTGAAAAAGAAGAAGATGATCCGGAAGACCAAGTCGGGCGAGCAGACTCGCTACGCCCTGATGGCCGAATACGAGGGCACCACCCTGTATAAGTTCATCAACGAAGCCACCTATAAGTCGTCGAACGCACAAGACGTCTAAACTCTCATCTCGATAAAGGGCCGATGCCGTATGGCGTCGGCCCTTTGCTTTTGTAAAGCACTGAACTGCGGAACGCGCCTGCCGTTATACACAGCATGGCTCTCATCACCGAACGCCAAAAGTGTGCCCACATCTTGCGCCGGTTCGGTCTTGGCGCTAGCGAGTCCGAGCTTGATTTCTATCTGAAGAACGGCTTGGACAACGCGATCGATCTCCTGCTCAACTACGACCAGACGCCAGAAGGCTTCGCGCTTGACGTCGACAGCATGGCGAACAAGAACGGGAACGTAAATGTGCAAGCGGTGTCGGTTTGGTGGGCGGCTCGCATGCTCGTCACGAACCGGCCGCTCCAAGAGAAGATGACCCTCTTCTGGCACGACCATTTCGCGACAAGCGGCGCCAAGGTACTGGGCGGCCCTGTCATGCACGGCCAGAACGAAATTCTGCGGGCGAACTGTACGGGAAATTTTCGGACTCTCCTCCACGAAGTGAGTAAAGATCCGGCGATGCTCTTCTGGCTGGACAACGAATATAACGTCAAGGGGCATCCGAACGAGAATTTTGCCCGCGAGGTGATGGAACTCTTCACCCTCGGCATCGGCAACTACTCGGAGAAAGACATTCAGGAAAGCGCCCGCGCGTTCACGGGTTGGTCGATCGCGCGCGGAAACGGCAGACCCCTCGCCCAAGATGCGAAAGGCCTTAAGCGCGGCCAGGCAATCTTTGCCTTCCGCCCCTTCCAGCACGACGATGGCGAGAAGGCTTATCTGGGCAAAAACGGGAATTTCAACGGCGACGACATTATCGACGCCCTCTGCGACCGCCCTCGGACCTCGTGGTACTTAACGAAAAAGATTTGGGAGTGGTTCGTCTATCTGGATCCGGAGGATGCGCTCGTCACACGCTTTGCGGATAAGTTTCACGCCTCAAACCTCAATATTAAACTCTTGCTTCGTACCATCATGAAGTCGCCGGAGTTCTATTCAGAGAAGGCGGAGCGCGGCGTTTACAAGTGCCCCGTCGACTTTGTGGTGACTACTCTGCGGCAACTTGGAATCGGCCAGATGGTCGCGCAGCAGATCGCCGCTTCCTCGGGCGACGGTCCCAAGCGCATTCCGGCCGCCCAGTTGGTGCGGGTTAAACTCAAGGATATGGGGATGGAGTTGCTGTTCCCGCCAGACGTGTCGGGCTGGGAAAGCGGTCCCGCTTGGGTAACGACGGCAACCATGGTCGAGCGGATCGAGTGGGGACAAATTCTTTTTGGAAACGGTGGGCGCTACAACCTGCGCTACCCCGTGGCTGGGCTCTTGAGGGACGACATGACGCCGCAGGGCGTCGTGAACAAGCTCGTCTCGGTCTTCGACGCCCCGTTGCCTGCAAGCAAGATACAGAAGCTGGTTGAGAACGCTCGGAAGGTTTCCGGCGGGACGGTCACGCAACAAAACGCGGCGGAGACCGCCGCCCTGGTCGCTAAGCTGATCTTCGCCTCCCCCGAATTCCAGTTTGCTTAGCCGTCAGTTTTGGACAGCCTTCATCAGCATTTGCAGTTGAAGCCCCGATCTGGCGTGCCAAAGTTAAGCAATGGTCGCGTTGCTCGCCCTCGCTTTCTTGCGCCAAAACGATCCGTCCTCAATGCCTCGCCCGACGGACCGCAATGAAAAGCACCTCTCGAACCTGCGGCAGCTAACATTCGGTGGCCAAAACGCAGAGGCGTACTGGAGCGCGGACTGCAAGTACCTAACCTATCAAGCACGCGTCCCGGGCGACCTCTATCCGGACGAGCAGATTTTCAGCATGCGGGCCGACGGCTCCGCGAAGCGCCTTGAAAGCACGGGGAAGGGCCGCTGCACCTGCAGCTACTACACGCCCGACGGCAAGTGGATCTACTTCAGTTCGACACACGCCTCGCAGCCCGGCCCCCAGCCGCCGGTCGATATGAGCAAGGGCTACGTCTGGGCGATCAATCCGAATTATCAGCTGTACGCGGTGCCTGTGGGAGGGCGGGATGGAGTCGGTAATCCTCGGTCCGTCGTATCCAGGCCGGGCGCCTATGTCGCGGAAACCACCATTGCACCAAATGGAAAGTACATGGCGTGGACGAGCGATTTCGAAGGCGATCTGGACATCTATCGATCTGACTTGGATGGCAAGAACGTGCGGAAGTTGACCAATAAGGTGGGCTACGACGGCGGGCCGTTCGTCAGTTGGGACTCCAAGAAAATCGTCTATCGCCGCGACGATTTTCACTCGGCGAAGGAGGAAACCAGCTACCGCGATTTGCTTAAGCAGCATCTGATCCGCCCCACTCGATTAGAGATTTGGATCATGGACGCGGACGGGTCGCACAAGCACCAAGTCACCCATCTCGCCTGCGCGTCCTTTGCGCCCTTCCTGCATCCCGATGGCAAGCGGATTATCTTCTCGTCCAATTACGGCGACCCGAAGGGCCGGGAGTTCGATCTATTTATGATCAACATCGACGGTAGCAATCTTGAACGAATCACCTACGCGAGGGATTTCGACGGCTTCCCGATGTTCACCCGAGACGGGAAGACCCTCGTCTTCGCATCGGATCGTTTCCAGACAAAACCCTACGAGACGAACCTCTTTCTAGCAGACTGGAAAGATTGAAGAATCTGCCGGGAATTCGTTTGATGGGGGCGCGTGCCTTCCGCGCGACAAACAAGAAAATTCGGCTAATCCTACGGGTCGGCGCTAAACCGTCTTCGCCAGAATGATCGCCTCGGCGACCTCTCGCATCGTCTTGCGCAGATTCATAGACTGCTGCTGAATCCGGCGATAGGCTTCCGCCTCGCCAAGGCCCTGCTCGTCCATCATTATCCCTTTAGCCCGATCCACTAGCTTCCGGGCTTCCAGTCGCTCCTGAAGCGTCCCGATCTCCTTCGTGAGAGTCTGGTTCTGGTCGTAGCGGCTTCGAGCGACCTCGATCGCTGGAGGTAGATCGGTCGGCTTGAACGGCTTCACGAGATAGCCAAACACGCCTGCATTCTTGGCCCGGTCGATGAGCTCCCGATCGGAATAGGCGGTTAGAAGGATCGCGGGCGCGATCGCCTCTTCGGTGATCACGGTGACCGCCTCTATCCCGTCCATGACGGGCATCTTGACGTCCAAAATGCAGACATCAGGGCGAAGCTCGCGGGCCAAATTCAGCGCCTGCTGCCCGTCGCCGGCTTCAGCCACCACCTCGTAGGCAAGGTTTTCCAAAATCTGTTTGAGATCGAGCCGAATAATCGGGTCGTCGTCGGCAATAAGAACTCGCAGTTGGGCCATATGTGCACCTCGAGGTCACTGCGTTGTGGCCGGGGAAGCTTATTATAGCTTCAAATTCGCACAGTCCCGCACTGCCGCGGTCCGGGCGCAATGCAAGGGGTCGCAAGCGACCGCACTCTAAAAGGGGGATAAGAGGGCGGACATTATGCCTTCAACGATGGCGCATCCCAAGGAATTGAAGCATCCAGGCGACAGTCCGAAGGAGGGATCAAAAGAAGTAGCCGGTTCCGGGTCTTCGGTCGGAAGCGCGTGTACGGACGGGATACCTCAATTGCCTGGATTCCAGGTGCTCGTCGCTCGGCTCCACATAGGCACTAACCGGAATAAGCGCCAGAAGGTTGCACGTCACTCAATCTAGCCGGCAACCTGTCCGCGGCACTCGCCAAACCCGATCCGATATCCGTCGCCCTGGCAGAATCCGGTAAAGATCACTTCATCGCCGTCTTCCAGGAACGTGCGCACCTCGCCCGTCTCGACCATGGTCAACGGCTTGGTTCCTTTCCAAGTGAGCTCTAAGAGCGACCCGAAGGAATCCGGCTCCGTTCCGCTGATCGTCCCCGAAGCATACAGGTCGGCGGCTTCTACGGGGGTGCCGTTGGAGGCTTGATGAGCAAGCTGCTGAACGAACGACCAATATAGGTGCCTCGCGTTCGATCGACAGATTATCTGAGGTTTGCTCATCTTAGCGGTCTTGATAGCGACTTCAAGTTTAATGTCATAGTGCCCCGCCTTCGGCGGCTTCAAGTGGGCAAGCGGCGAGGGATCTTGGGGCGGGCCGTCGGTCCGAAACGGTTCCAGCGCGTCGAGAGTCACGACGTAGGGCGAGATCGTCGTGCCGAAGCTCTTGGCGAGGAAGGGCCCGAGCGGCTGGTACTCCCATCGCTGGCCGTCGCGGGCCGACCAGTCGTTCACGAGTACGATTCCGAAGATGTAGTTCTCCGCATCCGAGATTGGGATCGGCTCCCCCATAGGATTGCCCTTCCCGGTAATGAAGCCGAGTTCCAGTTCGAAATCCAGCTCCTTGGTCGGCCCGAAACCAGGAGCCTCGGCGTCCGGCGCCTTGGTCTGAATCTTCGGCCGGCGAATCTCGTGGCCGGACACCACCAGACTGGAAGCGCGGCCGTTGTAACCGACGGGCAGATACTTGTAGTTGGGCAGCAGTGGCGGCTGATCGGGCCGGAACATCCGCCCGACATTGCTCGCGTGATGGATGCCGGAATAGAAATCGACGAAGGCGTTCGGCGTGATCGGCATTAAGATCTCCGCGTGCTCGATTGGAATCAGAACTTTCTCTCGCAGGTCAGCGTCCCCTGCGAGACGGTCGTCGCCCTCGCGCAAAAGCTCATAGAGGTGTTTGCGTACCTGGGAGAGGCTCTCGCGTCCTCCGTGTTCCAGGGTCTCCTGGAAGTCGATGCAGAAATGGTCGTCGAAGCCGGGCAGCAGATCCGCTTCGCTCAGCTCGTAAAGATCGACAAGGTGGTCGCCGATGCGTACGGCAATTGATCCGTGCTCGCAGCGCGTGCTGATGTACGTGCAGTACGGCAGATTCTGGATCGGGAAATCGGATTCAGGGCCTACGGGAATCCAGCTCCGCGCATCCGAAGGAACGACGAAAAAGCTCAAATCAAGTCCACCATGGCCCATCAAATCCTTGCTGCGGCGAGCAACGCCAACTCCACCAAAGGCTCTTCCACCGAACACGAACCGAACCCGATCATGAGCTGTCTCGCCTCGGCGATCTGCTCCAGATTTGCTTGGTGGTCTTTCCAGCCGAATGAATCCTGAGTTACTTGGAACGCCGCGCGGTCCTCTACGTTCAACAATTCTTCGATTTCTTTCCGGTTCAGGTCGTTAGCGTCGGTCAAAACGGCGGCGCCCATCACATTTAGAAAACCGTGAATCTTGGCGCCGACGGCTTCATCGTAGTGCCTGACGCCGACGTGAAGCCCCGCCGTGCACTTGAAGGGAAGCTCGAGTTGAACGCAGCTTTGGAGAAAGACCGCGAGGTCGCTCGCCGACGGTATCGAGCCGGGTTCCAGCCCACCGGTTCGCGCTTTGGCGCCGGGACCGTCGATCTCCGCGATAATCGCGAGCGAGTCGGGCATCTCGTCGGACCACGGGAGTTCCACGAACACGTCAAACTCGCCAACCGGACTCAGGGATCGCAAGTACTCGGCAAGGTTCTTGTGGTCGGGCAACCGAATCTCGAAGGCGACAACCTCGGCGCGCCTTTCCGACGCCTTGCGAAACCTTGCGATCTCCGCCCGATCGTGCTCCAAGGATTGCGCCCAATGCTTGTGATCGGACGGCGCAGTCCCGACGACCGCCACCGGGATCGGCTCCCGCCCGCTGACCTCTTCCGGCGTGTGCTGGTCGAGTTCGTTTAGGAGCTCGGGAAGACGACCAGCGGAGCACACAAACCGATCGACGATCCATCGTTCGGGGCCGTGGGTGTAGCGCAAGTAATTGGCGACCGAGTCCGCCATATCCAGCTTGGCCGGAGGAAAAAGACCCGCATAGTCGATCGCTCCCTCCATTAGCCGAACAAGCGCCCCTTGCATATCGATGATTGTAGCCCTAGGTCGTCGAAAAGCGGGACGCGAGCGTTGGGAACACTTTTGGAGTTTGCGATGCCAGAAATCTTACGCCCGCCGACTCGGCTGGAGAGGAGAACAAGAAAATGGATCTTAATGAGTGCTTCGTAGAAATGATCAAGGACATCTACAGTGCAGAAAAGCAATTGCTGAAGGCAATGCCGAAAATGGCGAAAATGGCCGCCAATCCCAAGCTGAAGGAATCGATCCAGAAGCATCTGCTCGAAACGGAAGAGCACTGCCGCCGACTGGAACAGGTGGCCGAGAAGGGTGGCTTCAAGCCGAGCGGCGTGGTCTGCAAAGGCATGAAAGGATTGATCGACGAGTGCACCGAGCATATGGGCGAGCTCGAGGCAGGACCTGTTGCCGACGCGGTGATTATCATGCTCGCGCAGAAGAACGAGCACTACGAAATCGGCTCCTATGGCAGCGTGATTGCTTGGGCCAAGGCTCTCGGGAACTCGGAAGCGCAGGAGATCCTCATCCAGACTCTTGCCGAAGAGGAGAAGACGGACGACCTTCTCTCCGAGATCGCAGAAACGGCGGTGAACGCGGAAGCGGCCAAAGCGCCCGCCGAGAAGCCGAAGACGACCGCCAAGACAGCCAAGACTTCGTCCACGAACGGCAACTCCGGCTCCAAGGCGGGCATCGGAAAGAAAGTCAGCGTTCGCTAGTTGTAGAGGCTCCCTTTCCTGGAGAAGGGCGGATTGGATGATCTTCGCTGCCAACTTGAGCAGCAGTTATTCAGCCCCAGTCCGTCCTTCAGGAGGGGAAGTGCGTTAGCGGCGTCTACAATGAAATATGCCCGTCGGCAGGTTCCTGCTTTGTCTGCACACTCACATGCCGTACGTGCTCTCGCACGGCAAAAGCCCGCATGGCACGGACTGGCTCATGGAGGCGGCGGCGGAGTGTTACTTGCCCCTGCTTCATGCGCTGGACCGACTAGACAAGGAAGGGATTAAGCCGCGCTGGACGGTGAATATGACGCCGATCCTTGCCGAGCAGCTGGAGGACGAGAGCTTTAAGGACGGGTTCGAGGCTTACTGCCAGGAGAAGATCGACTTCGCCCTCTCCGACGGTCAAAAGTTCGCCGCCGAAGGGCAACTCGGGATGCAGGGCCTTTCGCTGTTTTGGCAACGCCAATACACGCAGGCGTTGGTTGAGTTCAAGCACCAGTGGAACCGGTCCATTGTGCAGGGCTTCCGGTATTTTCAGGATCAAGGCCTCATCGAAGTGATCACCTGCGGCGCGACCCACGGCTATCAGCCGCTACTAGGAACTGAAGAAAGCTGCCAGGCGCAGGTTAAGCTTGGCGTGCAAGCGTACGAACACTACTTCGGAAAGAAGCCTCGCGGAATCTGGCTTCCGGAATGCGCCTACCGCCCGCGATACGATTGGAAGCCGCCCGTCGGCGACGAGCCCGCCTTCCCACGCCAGGGCACCGAAGAGATATTGAAAGACAATGGGATCGAATACTTCTTCGTCGACTCCCACATGATCCGCGGCGGAACCCCCCTAGGCACCTACGCCGCAAAGTTTCCCCAACTCGCGGAGATGTTCGCGCGAAGCTCTAAGTACTTCACGCCCCCTGCCGAATATCGCTCCGAATACGAGCACTACGTCCTTCCGAACGGGGTCACGATCTTCGCCCGCGATCCGGCGACGACGGTGAAAGTCTGGTCGGGCGACGTTGGTTATCCCGGCAGCGAATGGTATCTGGAGTTCCACAAGCAGCTTTATCCGGGCCGGCTACGGTATTGGCGGATCAGCCAGGACAAGGCTGATTTAGGC
>JBBSFL010000090.1:0-11007 GCA_038238735.1 Fimbriimonadales bacterium
CAAAAGCAAGTTGGGCGCCAGGTCTAGACCTGTCGCCCAATACTCGATACTGGAGACTGCTTGCCTAGTTGTCGCCGTCTTCGTCTTTCGGCTTCGCCTCTTCGGTTTTGGCGACTTTGGTAGAGGAATGGTGTCCGCTGAGGTGTTTTGCCACTCGGCGCGCACCGGCGAATCGCTTGGAATAATAGCTGTCGCTGAGGGAGCTGACCTGCACCTGTCCGCCGCCGGAACTGGCGTGGATGAATCGGCCGCCTCCGACGTACATGCCCACGTGGCTGACGCGGCCCGAACCGCGGGTGCGGAAGAAGACGAGATCGCCTTCCTTGAGATCGCCCTTGCTAACGCCCTGGCCGACATGGGATTGCTCGAGGCTCGTGCGGGGGAGCTTGATGCCGTGCCGGCGATAGATCTGGCCGACATAACCGGAGCAGTCCGTCGCGCCGCGGCTCATTGCGCCGTATCGATATGGCGTTCCGATCCAACCCTTCGCGTCAGCGATTAGGTCGGTCCCGATCACGGGCATACTGGCCGCCATGCGGGCTGCCTTCACTCGGCGCGCCGTGAGTCGAGCTTCATGCCGCATCGACGCATTCTTCGAATGCGCCTGCATTCGATACAGTCTTTCCTGGTGCTGGAGGTAGGCAAGGCGAGCGTTGTGCTCGTGGTGCGAGACGCCTCGGCTGGAGACTCTCTGGGAGTGATGTGGAGCTTCAGCGACTTGAACGGCCGCTGGCTTCAAATTGTCTCCGCGGACCCAAGCTTCGGTTCCCTTCGGGAAGCGCAGCTTGTACCAACTGCCCTCGTGGTCGAGCACTAGAACTTTTAGGCCGGCATCGACCGTGAGAATCATCTCGGAATCGGTGCTGGGCCTACGCCGAAGAACGACGTCATCTTTGGCAATGAAAGCGTGGCGGGTATGAATCGCGGGGACGTGGCTGGCCACCATCGAGGAGCCCGGAATGTTGAGCTTCTGGCCAGGGTGAATCGCATTGAGGTTTACACCGGGATTAAGCTGACGAAGAACTTTAGGAGTCGTGCCCACGTTTTTGGCGACGATCCAATCGTTGTCGTCTTCCTTGACGGTGTAGGAGCCGCCCGCTCGAGCAACCTTGTGCTCTTCGTGCGATCCAAGAGCCGATCCTCCATGAGCGGGAACACGGAGCTTGCTCCCGAGGGTCAGTGTGGATAGGTCTACGCCGGGATTCAGCTCTTTGAGCTGTGGAACGGTGAGTCCAAATCGGTGCGCTACGGTCCAATCGCAATCGCCGTTGTGAACGACGTACGAGCCCATCGAGCGATGAACGGAGGCCGTTGTATGACTTGAAGACTTCGACGAAGGAATAACGAGAACTTCGCCTTTGTGGAGCTTGCGTCGGTTGCCCAGGTCGTTGGCTCTTACGAGAGCCTTTTGGCTAATACCGAGCTTATCCGCTACGTCGGCCACAGTGGCGCCGGCGTGAATCACTTTGTACGTGTGCGCTCCAAGCGCGTTGCACGTTAGCAGCAGACAGGCTCCCAAGGTTGATCCTTTGATCGTCAAGACTTCCCTCCTATTGCGTCCCCTTCGAACGCTGCAGCGGATCTCTCGAACCGCGGTTTGGTTTTTGACGTTTGCCCTTGGGGCAGACTCAGTCACTGTAGCCCCGTAATTCATGCAGTGTCAACACGGATAGTTGCGCATACACTATCAGTTTTGGACACATGAGGCGAGTAAGGAACCTAAGTTCCCGTTCCGACGACTTTCTTGCATCGAAATCTTCGCAATATTCGCTAGGTGCTGAATCGGTTCTTTCTGGCCTTTTTCGGGCCGGCTGAGGGTGTGGAGTGACGAATTGACAGGATGATGGAACTGATGGCCACGCGTTATCCACAGATTGAATTAGGGGTAGCGCTCAATGCCATCAGGTCCATCATCCCTCAGTTCCATCATTCCCGTCCGACAGTAGACTTCCAGCGCGATGCTGAGCATCCTCGTTGTCAACTGGAATACCCGCGAGCTTCTTCGCAAGTGCCTCGCCTCGACCGAGGTGCATGCGCCGGGCGAGGATTTCGAGGTGATCGTGGTGGACAACGCTTCGACCGACGGGAGCGCGGACATGGTCGAGTCGGAATTCCCCGGGGCACGGCTCATACGCTCCGCGAAAAACACGGGCTATGCGAAGGGGAATAACTTGGCCTTCGCCGAGGCGCAGGGCGATTTCCTTCTCACGCTGAATCCCGACACCGAATTCGTCGACGACAGCCTGGACCGCGCCCTCCATATCCTCCGCGTGAGTCCGGAGGTCGGATGCATCGGAGCGAGGCAGGTCGCGACGGACGGAAGCACGCAGCCCTCGATCCGCGGCTTTCCCACACTTCTCGGAATTGCGGGCGACCTGACGGGCCTCGGCCGACGCTTGCCCGGCGGCCGCCTCGACAGCTACAGACTCTCCGCCTTCGACTACGACCAAGAGCAACTCGCTCCGCAGCCCATGGGCACGTTCCTGATGTTCCGCCGCGAAGCGCTGGAGGAACTGGCGCGGGCCACATCGAGGGACACGGACACCAGACAAGCAGCGATCAGCGCACAACGCCGAAACGCCGAAGCGCCGCAAGGCCACGAGGCCCCACCGCCGCTGGCTCCCTTCGACGAATCCTTTCCCATCTTCTTTAACGAGGTCGATCTCCTCTATCGCCTTAAGCAAAAGGGCTGGACCACGCTCTACGCGCCGAGCGTGCGCATCCTCCACCACGGCGGGGAGAGCACGAGGCAGGTGCGAAAGAGCATGATCTGGGAATCGCATCGGAGCCTGGTACGTTTCTTGCGAAAGCACCAACGCTCCCCGCTCGCCGCGATCGGCATCACTCTCCTGGTGCCAATCATCTACGCGGCGGCGTTTGTGCGGGCAAAGGGCACCCATGCCGGATTTCAAGCTTAGCGTCACGATCTGCTCCTGGAACACCCAGGCCGATCTCCGCGCGTGCCTGCAAAGTTTGGAAGCCGAGCGTTCCAACCCCCCAAACTTCGAAGTCCTCGTCGTCGACAACAACTCACGCGACGGCTCGCCCGGCATGGTCGAGAAGGAATTCCCGTGGGTGCGGCTGTTCCGTATGGACCGCAACCTCGGATTCACGGGCGGGCACAACTACGCCCTGGCCCAGAAGAAGGGTCAGCACGCGTTCCTCCTCAACTCCGATACCGTCGTCCATCCCGGCGCGCTCGACGAAGTCGTCCGATTCCTCGAAGCCCGGCAAGAAGTCGGGATCGTCGGCCCGAAGCTTCTCAACCCCGACGGGTCGCTCCAGTACTCCGCCCGCAGATTCCCGAACCCGCTCGCCGCGATGTTCCGCAACACTTTCCTCGGCCGGCTGTTCCCGAAGAACCGTTACACCCGCGACTACTTGATGCAGGACTGGGATCACAATTCGAGCCGCGAGGTCGACTGGGTCAGCGGCGCCGCCTTCCTCGTCCGCGACGAGGTGATGGAGAAGATCGGGCTGTTCGACACCGACTACTTCATGTACTGCGAGGACGTCGATTGGTGTTGGCGAACCTGGAAGGCGGGCTTCAAGGTCGTCTACGACCCCGCCGCAGTAATCACGCACGCCATCGGCCGAAGCACCGACCAAGCGGCCAACAAGATGATCCTGCGCTTCCACGTCTCGATGCTGCGGTTCTACCGCAAGAACATGCTTCCCGAGATGAACCCCCTCGCCCGCCCGATCGCCTACACCCTAGCCACCGCCGCCCTCACCGCCCGGGCGATGCTGTTCATCACCAAGAACGGCCTCGACGCGGTTCGGCGGAGGCTGCGGCGGTCGTGAATCGTGAATCGATGACTCCTCAACTTTGAAGGAGCGGCTGAGGGTAGTTGGCCTCGTTCCTCCCACGTGGAAGGGGTCACCCAACTCTAACCCTTCCCTCAGGGAAAGGATCCGGAAAGCCACCCTCCACTGCCCGGCACCGAGCTTGTCATCCCGACCGAGTCCGCCCGGTACTTTGGCTCCGAGATGCTGGTTCGTAGGCGGACCAGCGGAGGGACCTGAATGGCGCTGCCACTTGCTTGTCACCCGCTCGGTAAATCGCAAAGAGACAATTGAGTCGCTAGGGACGCCAGACAGTCCGGGTGTGAGGCTGCAATCAGGTCCGTTTCTGACCCCAAAGGGCGCGCGTAGCACCTGTTTATGCCGGTTAATGAACTTGGACCGATGATTTAGGCGTGATAGGACGAGATTGTGAAACGCGCACTGATAAACACTTTGCTTGCTCTCGGCGCGATATGCCTCGTGTATCTCGCGGTTGTCGTGACAATCCGGGTCGAATTGGGAGCAAGTGATGTGGCCGAGGATCGTTAGCTTTCGGCCGGGTCCTGCTAAACGTGTCAAATTTCGTAGTCTTCGCCGATGAGACGATGGCAAAAAACGTGTTCTTCGCCCTGGTATTCGCGGCGACGGCGGTGGCCTTACTTATGTGATCTTGCGGCTTGGCAAAGCTCGAAACATTTTCGCCCTTTGCATTTCTGCGTGTGTCACCGGCCTCTTCCTCGCGGGCCTTCTCAACCTGAGCTCCACGTGGGGGTCGGAGGAGAACGACGGTTGGAAAGATGCGCCGGAACTGCATTTCACAGTCGAGCCTAATGGAAAGATTCGGCGAATTGTGATCCCCTCGTCGACGCCCGCCGGTAGCAAGTGAGCGTCTTTGAACCGCCTTAGGCCGTTGCAAAGCCCGACAAACCGTGGCACCAAGGACTTCACCACCCGTCATTTACCATCCATCCTTGGTTTTTGGCCTCTACGGCTGACAGGCGAAGAAAAAGAACAGGTAGGATGCGCCCGCAGGGGAGATGCGCGGTTCCGCGTCGTCTATCCGTTGAGAAGTCGGAACTTTGAATGGCTAACAAACTCGTCATCGTCGAATCGCCCGCCAAGGCAAAAACTATCAAGGGCTACCTTGGGAGCGATTACGAGGTGGAGGCGAGCATCGGGCATATCCGCGATCTTCCGCCGAATGGAAAGGGCCTGGCCGACGACCTTCGCAAGAAATGGTGGGCCGATTACGCGGTGGATGTCGACAACGATTTCGAGCCGATCTACGAGGTGCCCAGCGAGAAATCGGGCCAGGTGAAGAAGCTCCGCGATGCGATGAAGGGCAAGACGACCCTCGTGCTCGCGACGGACGAAGATCGCGAGGGCGAGTCGATTTCTTGGCATCTGCTGCAGGTCTTGAAGCCGAACAAGAGCGTTGAAGTGGTCCGGATCGCGTTCCACGAAATCACGAAGGACGCGATCTTGGAGGCGATGCGGCATCCGCGGAAGATCGACGAGTGCCTCGTCGAGGCTCAGGAAACCCGCCGCATTTTGGACCGGTTGTACGGCTACACGCTATCGCCGGTGCTTTGGACGAAGGTAACCAAGAACCTGAGCGCGGGGCGAGTGCAGAGCCCCGCCGTGAAGCTGATCGTCGAGCGCGAGTTCCAGCGCCGGAACTTCAAAGCCGCCGGCTATTGGGACCTGAAGGCGGAGCTCGAAGCCGACAAGACACCTTTTCCCGCCGAGCTGAAGCAGATCGACGGCCAGAAGGTGGCGAGCGGGGCCGACTTCGACGACACTACCGGCGAGCTAAAGGTGGCGAAGGGGGAGAAGGTCGTCGTCCTGAACGAATCTCAGGCGAAGGCTTTGGCCGATGCGTGCCGACTCGCGAAGCCGTGGACGGTCAGCAAAATCGATGCGAACGAGGCGTTCGAGAAGCCCGCGCCGCCCTTCATGACCACCACGCTGCAGCAGGACGCGAACCGCAAGTTCGGATTCAGCGCGGACCGGACGATGCGCATCGCCCAGACCCTATACGAAGGCGTAGCGATCGGCGGGGAGCAGGTCGGCCTCATCACCTACATGCGAACCGACTCGCTGACCCTGAGCACGACGGCAATCGAGAACCTGCGGGCGCTCATCAAGAAGGAATACACCGACTGCCTGCCCGATAAGCCGGTCGTTTATACAAGCAAACTCCGGAACGCTCAAGAGGCTCACGAGGCCATCCGCCCCACCGAAGCGAACCGACGCCCTCGGGACATCGAGAAGTATCTCAACGAAGACCAGCGCAAGATCTACGACCTGATTTGGAAGCGCACCGTTGCCTGCCAGATGAAGCCGGCAAAGGTGCTGAAGACGGAGATCGAAATCCGGGTTGCGGGCAACGCGGACGCCCCGCCCGCGGGCCTTGCTAGCGCCAAGGAACTAACGTTTAGAAGCTCCGGCAAGCAGATTCTTTTCGACGGATTTCGGCGCGTTTATTTGGAAGGTTCCGACGACCCCGAAGGCGACCGCGAGGGGATGGAGCGGCGGCTTCCCGCGCTGAAGCAGGGCATGGAGCTTGGTCTCCGCAAGGTCGAGGCGCTCGGCCACGAGACCAAACCGCCCGCTCGCTACACGGACGCTACCCTTATCAAGAAGCTCGAGGAAATGGGCATTGGCCGCCCCTCAACCTATGCGTCGATCATCGCGGTGATCGTCGACCGCGGCTACGTGCGGAAGGCGGGAAAGCAGCTCATTCCGACCTTCAAGGCGTTTCTCGCCATGCAGGTTCTGAACGGCAGTTTCGCCGAGTTCATGGAGTTCGACTTTACGCGCCAGATGGACGACGTCTTGGACGACATCGCAAACGGCAAAGAGAAGTCGCGCGCCTATCTTAAGCGTTTCTTCCTCGGTGACGACAAGCATCCCGGACTGAAGAAAGCTGTGGAAGACCGGAAGCGCGAAATTCCGTTCCCCGCATTCGTGGTCGGCGTGCATCCGGAAACAAATCAGCCGATCGTGGTTCGGAACGGCAAGACGGGCGAAGCCTTCATCCAAATCGGCGAAGACGGCGACAAGCGCTACGCCAACGTCCCCGACGACCTGGCGCCCGCCGACCTTACCGTCGAGAAGGCGCTGGAACTCTTGAGCCAGAAAGCGGCTCCCACAGAGTCCGTGGGCACGTACTTGGACTCGGGCAAGAAGCTGCTGCTGAAGAACCGAGCCGGCTACTACTTGGAGGTCGAGCGGACACCCGAGGAGATCGAGGCGAAGCTAAAGCCGACATGGATTAGCGTTCCGCCCAACGTAGATCCTCGCCATCTCTCCCAAGAGGACTTGAACTTCCTTTCTTCGTTACCGCGAACGGTGGGCAAGCTCGCCGAAACCGGCGAGGAAGTCACCTACCGCGTCGGCAAATACGGCCCATACATCCAAGCCGGCAAAGAGATTCGCAACGTCGAAGACTGGCGAGCCGGGCAGACGATGACGGTAGAAGACGCGGCAATGCTCCTCGCTCAACCTAAATTCCAGCGAGCAGCCCGAACCCCCGTAGCTCCGCTGAAGGAATTCCCTCAGTTCGAGGGAGCGGCCGGGCCGGTGCGAGTGCTAAGCGGCCGCTTTGGCCCGTACGTCACGGACGGCGAGACGAACGCGACCCTGCCCCGAAATCAGGAGCCTACGGCGCTAACCGAAGAGCAAGCGAAGGAGCTCCTCGACCGCAAGCGAGCCGCCGGGCCCGCGCCTGCACGAGGACGCTTTGCTCGAAAGCCGACGAAGGCCAAGGCAACCAAGAAGCCCGCCCCAAAGACTGCTGCCCGCAAGGCAAAAAAGAAGTAGCCTCTGATACAGCTAAGCCAAGAGGTCCAGTTGGCGCTGGACTCGACGCCTGGTGAAAAATGTTCGAATACGGTCTGTAACGGTGCGCTTGGGTGGATGCGTGGGAATTAGTACGTCCACGAGCTCCGGGCAGCGGGCGAGGATGTCGACGATCCCGTCTTCGATGTCGTCGGCGTCGTAGCTGAAGTCACCCGCCCAGCGGCACACGAAGCATTCGCTGCTCATGAGCGCATTGACCGCGCTGCATAGGGGACACACCTTCAGATTTTCAGAAGCCAGTCTTCGTCCGGCCTCTTCGCGCTTCATCGCCTCTAGCATCACTCGGTATCGCATCGTCACCTTACATAGATCGGAGGAAAACTCCCGTCTCTCAACGTGCGACAACCTACATTTTCAATTAGAAATGCCGTAGAATGTAGCGTAAGCATGAAATTGTAACCTATGCTACATTTGGAAGCCAAGCCTGATAACTCGGAAACGCGAGACCACGGGTCCGTGATTGTCGGCGGTCGTTCTAAATGGCGTCGATTCCTTGCCTTTGTCGGTCCCGGTTATTTGGTGAGCGTGGGATACATGGATCCCGGCAACTGGTCTACCGACATGGCGGCCGGTTCTCGGTACGGCTACCTCCTGCTCTGGGTGGTTTTGGCCTCTAGCTTGATGGCGATGCTGCTGCAGACCCTGTGCGCGCGGCTCGGCATCGCGACAGGCATGGACCTCGCGCGAGCGTGCCGGGAGAATTGCACGCCCGCCGCCTCGGCGGTCCTTTGGCTCTTGTGCGAAGTTGCGATCATCGCCTGCGATCTCGCCGAGGTTATTGGCTCGGCGGTCGCCTTGAACCTGCTCTTTCATATTCCCCTGGAGTGGGGCGTCGTGATCACCGGGTTCGACGTGCTTCTTCTCCTGGCTCTGCAGCAGCTTGGGATGCGCAAGTTGGAGGCCTTGGTGATCACGCTGGTCGCGACGATCTTCGCGTGCTTCGCGCTGAACATCTGGATGGCGAGGCCGGATTGGCCGGCGGCGGCCCACGGTCTGCTCATTCCGCAGATTCCGAAGGGCGAAGGGTTGCTTTTGGCGGTGGGCATCTTGGGCGCGACAGTAATGCCGCACAACTTGTATCTTCATTCCTCCATCGTCCAGAGTCGGGGCTACGAACGGACGACGGAAGGCAAGAAGGAGGCGGTCCGGTTTGCAACCTACGATGGACTGCTGGCACTCGGCGCGGCGTTCTTCGTTAACGCGGCGATCCTCGTGCTGGCGGCGGCCGTTTTCTGGCCGAAGGGCCAAGTGGTTTCCGAGTTGCAAGATGCGCACAGCCTCCTTAAGCCGGCCCTCGGCGGGTTGGCGGCAGGGCTGTTCGCGGTGGCGCTCCTTTGCGCGGGCCAGTCCTCGACGATTACGGGCACGATGGCCGGCCAAGTCGTGATGGAGGGATTTCTGAAGCTGCGCGTTCGGCCTTGGGTCCGGCGGCTCGTCACCCGCCTGATCGCCATCGTGCCCGCGATCTGTTTCGTGATCGCGCAGCATGGGCGGAACACGATGGAGATCCTGAACTGGTCGCAGGTCATCCTCTCCATGCAGCTTCCCTTCGCGATCTTCCCGCTCGTAATATTCACCTCGGACCGTCGCAAGATGGGTCCCCACGCGAGTCCCTTGTGGCTGAAGGTCGTCGCCTACGCGATCGGAGGTGGGATCACGCTGGTGAATTTGGCCCTGATCCGGGACCAGTACGGGGACCTTGTGCTGGGCGTGATCCTGGGAATCATCGGCGTCGGGGCGGGGATACTAGTTTGGGACGCGCGCCGGCGTCGGCAGGCTCTGGCTTAAGCGTGACTGGGCTGAGGTTCACCAAAGGTATCCTCTCAGGCTCGCATGGCATTTGAACAGCGCACGCATTCGTGTGGCGAGCTTCGGTTGGAAGACGCCGGTAAGGAAGTCGTTTTGAACGGTTGGGCCCATCGGGTCCGGGATTTGGGCGGCGTGCTGTTTGTGGACATGCGAGACCGGACGGGGCTCGTTCAGGTGACCCTCGATCCAGCAGCTTTTCCAAACGCTTCGGAGATCCGGAACGAAACATGCCTGTCGATCCGCGGCGAGGTGCGGCCCCGCTCGGAAGGCACGCGGAATCCGAACATGCCGACCGGCGACATCGAGTTGGTCGCCAAGGGCTACGCCGTTCTGTCCCCCTCGAAGCCGCTCCCCTTCCCGGTGAGCGACGAGAATCAGATGGCGAATGTGAACGAGGAGCTGCGGATCAAGCACCGCTACCTGGACCTCCGACGCCCTTCGATGTATCGAAATCTGGCGATACGCGCGTCCCTGACCCGGCGCATCCGGGCCTACCTGGACGCGCGCGATTTCGTTGAGACCGAGACCCCAATCATCACGAAATCGACTCCTGAAGGGGCGCGGGACTACCTCGTTGCGTACAGGTTGGAGCCCGGAAAATGGTACGCATTGCCGCAGAGTCCGCAGCAATACAAGCAGCTTCTCATGGTGAGCGGGATCGAGCGTTACTACCAGATCGCTCGGTGCTTCCGCGATGAGAGCCAGCGCGCGGACCGGCAGCCGGAGTTCACCCAGCTCGACCTGGAGATGTCATTCGTGACGCAAGAGGATATTCTCGTGCTGATCGAGGGGTTGCTGCGGGACACCTTGAACGGCGTGATCACGGAGTTCTCGCTGGACAAGGAGCAGGTAGAGCCGTTCGTCCGGATGACGTACGACGAGTCGATGCGGATTTACGGCTGCGACAAGCCGGACCTCCGCTTCGGCTTAGAGCTGTTCGATGTGTCCGAGATCGTCGGGGCGTCGGAGTTCGGGGTGTTTAAGTCGACGGTGGAGGCTGGCGGGAGGGTGCGGGGCGTTCGGTATCCGGGCGGCGGGCAGCTTTCGCGCAAGGAAGTGGATCAGCTCGGCGAGTTCGCGAAGACCTTCGGGGCGAAGGGGCTTGCGACGATGGGCATTGAGAGCATGCAACTCAAGGGCTCGATCGCGAAGTTCTTTACCCCCGAACAACAGCAACAGATCATCCAAGAAGCGAAAGCCGAAGAAGGCGACTTGCTGTGCTTCGTCGCCGACGAATACGCGGCCGGCAACAACGTCCTCTACCGACTAAGAAACGAGATCGGCGAGCGATGCGGCCTCCGAGACCCGCGGAAGCTCAAATTCAGCTTCATCGTCGACTTCCCACTCGTCGAGTGGAACGCCGACGAGAATCGCTGGGACTCCACCCATCACCCGTTCACGAGCCCGAAGGCGGAGGACATGGCGTTCCTCGAGTCGGACCCCGCGCGGGTGCGGGCGGATTGCTACGACGTGGTGTGCAATGGCACCGAGATGGCGAGCGGCTCGATCCGAATCCACCAGCCGGACGTCCAGGCGCGCGTGTTCACC
>JBBSFL010000091.1:0-10966 GCA_038238735.1 Fimbriimonadales bacterium
AGACTGGTATCGGGGCTGCATCCGGAAGGAAGCGGATTGGCCCGCTTGGGAGGTTGGCAAGGCCATGATCAACCTGATGACTCTGAAGACCGAATACGGTGCGGCAATCGGCAGCGACGGGAACGCGATAAACAAGGCTGCCACCCTTCTTGATGACCGGCCGACTGCCTTCCTGTGGGCACAGAATTGTCTTCGCCACGTTAGTGAATTGCCAAAGGCCGACCCACCTCAGCTAAAGCGCATGGGGCTGCTCGGGGATCTCGATGAACTCGGAACGTCGCAGCCGTTCAGTTTGTCGGAGGTGATTCCCAATGAGAACAGGCTTGAGCAGCCCTTCGGAGACAACGAGGAATGAAGCGGCCGAAGCCTGTTGACCTGCGATTTCTCATGACCAGATCGGAAACTCCAAAGTTCTTGGCCGACCTTTGTGCGGCTGCACATCCCAGAGCCAAGCTGACAAGTAGCGTCGAAGAGGCGATGCACCGGCACTTACCGTTACATGATCTGCTGAGGGGCTCTTTGTTCTATCCGGCATCAGGTCTAGATGGCTCCGTCCTGAGCCTCTATCATTATTTCCCTAGCTTTGTGTACGCCGATTACGGCGTCGAGCTTCTTCAGGTGCAGGAAGCGCTTTCTTCGGATAAGTGGGATGGCTTTTCTCGTCCCTTCAAACTTATCGCAATGAGAGACGTTTCGGAAGAGCTAGTCCCCTCCAATTGGGAGCCTCACCCGAACTGGCGACACGAGTGCGGAAAGGATCTCACGATCACCCTCAAAGACCGGCAACCTTTTGCAATTTGGGCAATCTTAGGAGATCGCCCGTCTCAAGCAACTAGGCTTATCAGCCTGCTATTCGTTGGGGCTGAGTCGGCAACCACATTTAACCGACTGTACATCGATAACGCCATCGCACCTGCGGCGCTCGCCGTAATTCAACCTTCAGATGCGCTGGGCTCTAATTGGACGGACTTCCGGAAACCCGGTGGGACGTTTAGCCGCCTGGTTGCCTCGAATCCTGCGGGTCCTCCTAAATACTATGTCGCAGGTGGAAGAGGAAGCATCGAATCCTACGCCGAGCCGGATTGGCCTGAATACAGCGCTCTGCTGGCTTGGCCGTTACCTCATCTCTGCGGTACCCGAGAGGCAGGAGCCACGAGCATTTGGACGAGAGTCAAAGGAGACGAGCTTCAGTGACCGACGCACCGCAATTCCATGCTCATGGGCGTCCGGCAACACCAGCGGCGAGCCCAGGGGCACCTGGGGCATGTGCAGGACGACGAGTCTGGGCTGGTCTATATGCGTGCGCGATATTACGAGCCCGGGACAGGGAGGTTTTTGAACGAAGACCCGGAGGCAAAAGGAATCAACTGGTTGGCATACTGTGACAACCAACCAATCACTGAGGTTGATGCAACCGGGCGAAGCGGAATCCTGGAATTTCTCGTACACGGGTCTGAAATTCTTGTGATGCTGTACGGCGCCTACACTATGGGAGATTGGAGCTATCACCACCCAAGCCAGGGAAGCCTTGGGAAAGCTGCGGGGGCCATCGCCATGCTGTGCTCGGTTACGGAATTGTAGCTCTAGCCGAGGCAGTCCTACCGATGCTGGCGCTGGGACCATTCGGAATAGCAGCTGCAGTGATCGCTATTGCCATGATTTTTGCGTTGGTTTGGATGGCTTACTTGGCTGAAGACTCTATCGATGAGTCTATGTACTACGATGGTCATAAGGATGATGCAAATGAGCAATAGGGACGGGTGGACGGAACTTTCAAAGCGGCAATTTGGGGCTAGCATCCTCCCCTTTTTAACCTCTGTAATTTTTCTGACAGGCTTTTGGGTTCTAAAAACCGTCGAAAGCCGGATGATGCTATTCAACTTTGCGAGTTACTAACCTTCGCGTTTCTAGCTATCCTTTTGGTGTGTCGGCAAGGATTTGGCCTGTACCGGATTACTCGGATACTTCTCTTCGCCGCTGCGCTTATAACACCACTTGTTTTTCTGCCTTTCTGGATTCGCGAATACCAAGTAATTCAGATTGTCGGTGGCGCTTCAATAATTATTCTCACCGGATTGAATGCTCACATTACAACCAAAGCAATGGATCGATCCGACGGCGGGCCACCTACGGGTGGAATTGGTTAATTGTCGAGAGCGAAACCGGCCTTCATCCCTAAGGTCAAATGTCCGTAAGATCAAAGCTCCTCCCGCGCCGTGGTTAACCTCCCGACACGCCGAACCCCCGAACCACCAACCCCCCCCCTATGACTGCAACCCGCCCGAGACCCCTAGGCAATTTCGTCCAATCACAAGTTGACAAAAAACGCTTCACGCTACTTATAGAAGTGAGCACAATCCTAGACTCCCGATCGCGCCAGTGCATAACATTCCCCGCCGCCAACCCGGACCGCCCAAACCCGTCCTCCACCCCCCTCCCCCCATTGGGACGGGACGCCGGGACGAAGACATGCTTTCGCCCAAGGGTGGCGCGGTCAACGCAAATGACGAACCGTGGCCGCGGGTGTCCGAGCCCGCAGCCGCCCCCAGACTCATTCCCGCATTCGCTTGCCCTCCGCCAAGCGCTGGCCAACGATGAACGCCAGCAGAAGGCCACCGATCGCGATTTTGGTCCACCACGAGCTTAGGGTGCCTTCGAAGGTGATGGCGGTCTGGATGACGCCCAGCGTCAGAACTCCAAACAGAGTCCCAACAAGGCCGCCCACGCCGCCCGTGAGGAGAGTTCCGCCAATGACGACGGCCGCGATCGCGTCGAGCTCCAGCAGCGTGCCGCCGTTCGCGTTCCCCGCGCCGGTATAAACCGTGTAAGCGACCCCGGCCAAGGCGGAGCAAAATCCAGCGAGCGCGTAAACCCCCACCTTAGTGCGATCCACGGGCACCCCCATTAATCGCGCCGACTCCTCCCGGCCCCCAATAGCGACCACATTTCGCCCGAACGGCCGCAGGTGCAGGAGCCCCAGCCCGACCCCGAAGGTCGCCAGGAAGAGAATCGGAAGCGCGTACGGGTGATCGGAAATCGCAGCGAAGAAGGGATTCTTAAGCTCGATGCTTTGGAGGCTCAGGGTCAAGCCGAGCCCGCGTGCCAGAAACATGCCGGCGAGGGACACCAGGAAGGGCGGGATGCGGAATTTGGCGACAAGGACTCCCATTCCCGCGCCGAAGACCGAACCAATGCCAAGCGCCGCGACGATAGCGATAGGTGGCGGCCAGCGGTAGGTCTCGACCAGCGTCGCAATGAGGATGCTAGTGAAACCGATCACGGCGCCGACGGACAGGTCGATGCCGCCGGATAGGATCACAAACGTCGCCCCGATCGCGGCGATCCCGAGAAAGGCGTTATCCCGAAAGAGATCGAGGAAGACCGCCGTCGAGAAGAAGCCCTTGTAGCGGAGTGAAGCGATCGCGGTTAGGAGGATGAAGACACCGATCGTCGCGATTAGCGGGCGGTGGCGCATCATGCCGGACGCTTCCTAAACACGTGGACGCGGAATTCCGGCGATTGGATGAGACAGACGGCGAGAACGACCGCGGCCTTGACAACAAGAGTCAGCTCGACCGCGACACCCTTGGTGAGGATCGTCGTGGTGAGGGTTTGCAGGACGAGCGCGCCGAGAAGGGTGCCGACGAGCGTGAATCGGCCGCCCGTCAACGCAGTGCCCCCGAGCACGACGGAGAGGATCGCGTCGAGCTCCAGATAGAGGCCGGCGTTGTTGGCGTCGGCTGCATTCGTCTGGCCCGCGATGACCAGCCCCGCGACCGCCGCGCAGAGTCCCGTGACCGTGTACACCGTGAGGAGCACGCCGCGAGCATCGATTCCAGTGAACCTGGCGGCGACCGGGTTGTCGCCGACGGTCTCCACGAACATCCCGAAGGCGGTGCCTCGCGTGAACAGACTCATCAAGAGAAGCAGCAGGGCGACGATCCAAAGTGCAAAAGGCAGCCCGAGAATGTGCCCGTTGCCGAAAAAGACGAGGCCGGGGTTTGTGAACGTAAGGATTTGACCATCGCTAAGGAGTTGGGCCACACCCCGACCAGCGACCATAAGGATGAGGGTAGCGACGATCGGCTGTATTCGGCCCACGGAGACAAGGAGACCGTTGACCAGGCCGAGGGCTAGACCTGTCGCGAGGACTGCCGTTAGGACCGTCGCCAGAGCGAAACCCTTGCCTATCAGGAGAGCCGCCAGAGTGCCCGCGATGGCGACTACGGCTCCGACGGACAGATCGACTCCGCCGGTGGCGATCACCAAGGTCATCCCAAGTCCCACGATTATCACTGGCGCGGCGTGTTGGAAAATGTCGACGAGGCTGCCGTACAGATGGCCGTCAACCATCTTTATGGCGAAGAAACCGGAGGTGGTCGCGGCGTTCAGAAGGAGCAGGGCGACGAGGGCGATCAAGGCCCAAACCCAGGCCTTCACGCGGTGTCTCCGGAGATGAGCTGCATGATGCGCGAAGGCTGCGCTTCTTCGCCAACGAGCTCTCCAATTTGGCGGCCGTCCCGTAAGACGATCACGCGATGGCTTTGGCGGGCCACGTCTTCGATCTCGGTTGCGATCAGGAGGATGGCGAGACCTTCGTCGCGAAGTCCCGCGATGAGCCGCTCGATCTCCTGCTTCGCACCGACGTCGACACCCCGAGTCGGCTCGTCGAGAATCAGGACATTTGGCTGCACGGCGAGCCATCGGGCGAGGACGACCTTCTGCTGATTGCCCCCGCTCAGCCGCCCCACGGGAGTCTCCGGGCTCGGCGTTCGAATGTTGAGTGCCTGAATGTAGCGCTCGACGATCGCCTCTTGCTCCCGTCGCGGCAAGCGACGGAGCCATCCTCGTTTAGCTTGAAGAGCGAGGACGATGTTCTCGCGGACCGAGAGGTTGAGGGCTAGTCCTTCCTTTTTGCGGTCCTCAGGGACCAAACCCACGCCGGCTCGCAGAGATTGACGTGGCGTCTTCGGTCTCGTGCCATCTTGAAGCTCGACGACACCACGGTCGGGATGATCCAGGCTAAAGAGAAGGCGAGCTTGTTCCGTGCGGCCCGAACCTAGTAGGCCGGCCAAGCCGACAACTTCGCCCCGATGCAGCGCGAGGTCGAAAGGCTCGACGGTTCCTCGGAGCCCGAGACCCTTGGCCACCAAGCTCTGCTCTCCAAGTGCGTTCGTCGGCCTTCCTGTCAACTCCTGCGATACGTCGCTTTCATTCCGGCCCAACATCGCGGCAACAAGGGAGAGCCTTGGGAGTTCGGAGGTCTTGTGTGTGCCGACGAGCCGGCCGTTGCGAAGCACGGTGACCCGATCCGAAATCGTGTAGACCTGGTCGAGGAAGTGTGTTACGAACAGGATGCCCAGACCCTCCCTTCTAAGCTGTCGCAGGAGCTCGAACATGCGCGCAACTTCTGCGGCGTCGAGGCTAGAAGTCGGCTCGTCCAGGATAAGCACCTTGGCACGAATGTCGAGAGCACGAGCAATCGCAACGAGTTGCTGGAGGGCGATCGGAAGCTCTGCGACAAGGGTCCGCGGGTCAATTTGAAGGTCGAGTTTTGCCAGCGCCTTCGCGGCTCGCCGATTCACCTCCTTCCAATCGATGCGGCCCAGCCGTTGCGGGTAGCGACCGAGGAACAGGTTCTCCTCCACCGAAAGTGTCGGGACAAGGTTGATTTCCTGGTAGACGGTGCTGATTCCGAGCGCCTGCGCATCGAGCGGATCGCGAGGATTCACCTCAGCGCCGACCATTCGCATGATCCCGCCATCGCGCAATTCAGCGCCCGACAGCAGCTTAATAAGCGTAGACTTCCCCGCCCCGTTCTCGCCCATCAGGGCGTGAATTTCGCCGGCTTCTAACTCGAGATCGACGTCCTCGAGAGCCCGAACATTGCCGTACGATTTCGAGAGACCCCGCGCCTCCAGCAGGCTCATCGCAAGGTCCATTCGAGAATCCCGCCGGAGAAGCCAGGTTGGAGCTTCACCTGCAGGCGGAATTTATTCGCGGTCTCCGGGAAAAATTCCAGGGCGTTCACCGCGTTCCGCAAAACGCCTTTTCCGATGGCCGTCGGATGCCAGGCGCCGTTGACTAGCACTTGTAGCTGCCACGACTCCGGCACCCGGCATCCCCCGCCGTTCTCGCGGTCGTCGAACCAATAGACATCGCAGTGACTAAAGGTGCGCGTGGCGGGAAAATCGTATTCGACCCATTCGGTCGACCCCTTTCGTGGCCACCAGGTGAAGCGCGGGATCGTCTCGTCGCCCGAGTCTTTGGGCATAAGTCCGTCGCTCAGGGCACTGGTAGTGTCGTTTTCGAACGTGTGCGAGCTCGTGGCAGGAATGGGCGTTTTCGGCTTTGGAGGCGATTGCCAGTGGTGGGCCGAGGGGCTGGTTGAGACCGTCGGGAAGGCGGAAATACGAAGCCGCGCAGCTCCCATCGGGATGAGGCGGAGAGTTTCCAGCGGCTGACCGCTGAATACGGGACTAGGCTGGAGGACATTCACCAAGCCGTGGCTGTCGAGTTGCCACTCAGGGATTCGACGTCCCTTCGCCTCGATTGCGACCGGGCATTCGGCGGGATCGAAGGGCTGGGCTCCGGATCGACCTTGGACGAACTTCATCGTCGTAAGGTCGGGCACGATCCCGTAGTTCCAAGGACTCGCGGGTTTGTCTTCAAACGCGGGCCACGCGTCGGTTCCGCCCTTACGCTGGAGGTTCTCCTGAATCGCGAGGGAGTAAGTCAAGGGTCCCCGCTCGACCGAGACCGAGGTGTTATTCGCCGCCCAAGTGCGGAGGCGGGTCTTCATCGGAAGCTGAAGAACGATCTGATCCCCATCGTTCCATATCCGGTTTAGAATTGCGTAGTCCCCGCGACTTTCAAATTTCAAAGACTTGCCATTCAGGGTCAGGCGCGGGTTCGTACACCACCGAGGAATCCTAAAGCTAAGAGGAAAGCGGCGTGCGGGGTCGTTTTGACGAATAAGGTGCTTGAACACCAGGGGCTTGTAAAGCGGGTGTACGAGGAGCGATTTTATCTCGCGCGAAAGGGCAAAGCGGACGGTTTCCTCGAAGGGATAATTCGTCATTTCGCGGATTCGAAACTCTTCTCCGATTCCTACTAGCGCCTTAACCTCGCAAGGCGCGTAGAGCACCGCCGCAAGACCGTTGCCCCCTGTCGCGAGCCACAGGTGTTCGGCGTAGTAGGGCCAGCCCTGCGATACGTTGTGTTGGCAGCAACGGTGGTCGTTGGGGTCGAACAGCAGCATCGGACCGCTGTTCATGATCCCGGGATTCTTGCTCTGGGCATCCGCCAGTGGCATATTTGGGGCGGTGAGGTAGTGGAGGGCCTTCTCGTCGGAGGTCATCGAGGCGGGGAGGGAGTTAAAGGTGACGTCCTCGCATCGCTCGGCCCATTTGGCGTCACCGGTTTGCGCGAGGAGCATCTCGTCGGAGCCCATCATCTCGACCATGGCGCAGGTTTCGGCGCACTGGCGCGGGTCCGAGAAGCCCTTCCGAGCGATCTCATCGGCCCCATACATGCCGCCGGGTACCTCGCCGTATTGGTGTCGCATCGTCTGGAAGTCGATCTCGGTTGCCTCGACGTGCTCGGGGTCTTTGGAGAGCTGCGAGTACGTAGCGGGTTCTCGGAAGGCCTGGGCGAAGTTGACGCCGTGATAGTCGGGCACGCCGTCCACCCAGTTCGCGGTGCGGCGGTGAATCTTCCGGGCGAGGTCGAGGAGCCAGTGCTCGCCGGTACGGTTGTAGAGCCAGAAAACGCTCGAAAGGTTGTCACCTCCGCGGTGCTTTTCCCAATAGCTGAGCAGGAAGTTTTCCTCGGGTAGGTTCATCTCCCACTTGAAGTAGGCGTCCATGAACTTCAGCACCCGTGGATCGGGGTGGAACTCGTAGTAGCTCTGCAGGGTGAAGAGCATTACCATGTTCGGCCAGACGTCCGGCTTGCCTTTGTTGGCAAGCAGGTTCGCACGAGGTCCGAACCATCCATCCGAGCGCTGACTCTTAAGCACGGCCTCGATCCAGGTGCGCGATTCGGCTTTAATGCGCGGGTTGTCCAGAACGTAGCCGAGGTCGCCAAAACCCTTCAACCAGTAAGGCACTTCCTCCCAGCCATTCTCGCCTAGACCCTCGGGACTGAGCCAGGCGTTATTCTCCTTCTTCAGCCAGTGGCTGATCTCGGTAAGGTGGCCGACGAAGCCGTCGGCTTCGAGCTGCAGTTGGGTCCGGACCCAGCCCGTCGGCTTGATCGCCCCGATTGGTAACTTGCGGAAAGCACTCGGCGTCAGCGGGGCTCGATTGCCAGGGTAGAAACGGTTCTCGCCGGATGGAGGCATCCAACTAAGGCGGGCAGACACTTCCCCTACCCTCTCCCGGAGCGGGAGGGGAAGTCTGTTGGCTTGGACCGTTAAAGCGAGCGCAAGGAACAACACGGTCAATACTTCCGCGAGGGCAGGGCCTTAGTGGCCGCGTCCTTGTCGAACTGCTCGTCTTTGACGACGGTCTTCTTCGGCAAGGTCTGTCCCTTAATGGCGGCCTCGGCGGCGTCGAAGGCGGCGGGGCCGAGGAGAGGATTGCATTCCACGATGCCCAGTTCCTTGCCATCCGCTACTGCCTGCAAACCGTCGCGGACTCCATCGATCGACACGACGAGTATGTCGACGCCCGGCTTCAGTCCGGCCTCCTCGATCGCCTGGATCGCGCCCAGCGCCATGTCGTCGTTGTGAGCGTAGACGGCATTGATGTTCTTACCTTGAGTCTTCAAGAAAGCCTCCATGACCTCCTTGCCCTTGGCCCGGGTGAACTCGCCGGTTTGCGACATGCTGATCTTCAGTCCCGGATAGGCGGCGAGCCCTTCTTCAAAGCCTTTCTTCCGGTCGATGGCGGGAGCCGCGCCAGGCGAACCTTGCAGCTCGACGATGTTGCCCTTGCCTTTCAAAGCATCGCCCAAAATCTTCGCAGCCCGCTTACCTTCCTCGACGAAGTCGGACGCGATCAGGGTCGTATACAGCGAATCATCGGACACGCTCACGCCTCGGTCCACCAGAATGACGGGGATCTTGGCTTGCTTGGCCTCCTTCAGAACAGGCTCCCAGCCGGTCTCGACAACCGGGGCCAGGATAATGGCGTCCACGTGCTGAGCGATATACGCTCGAATCGCCTTGATCTGATTCTCCTGCTTCTGCTGAGCGTCGGAGAATTTGAGATCAATGTTGCGGGTCTTCCCCTCGTCGCGAATCGACTGCGTCTCCGCAGTCCGCCACGCGCTCTCCGCGCCAATCTGCGAGAAGCCGATGGTCAGCGACTTTGTGCCTCCGGCATCATTGGAGGAGTTATTGCTTCCGCACCCTGCAAGGATGCTGCCGGCCAAGACGAGAAAAGCGAACCGTTTCATGCGTTACCTACCCTGCCGCACGCGCGGCTGCTTGTGAGCATAAGCTACCTTGAGAAACTATGGAGCTGGAAGCTCGTGGGACGCATCAGCGGGAAGCAGATGCTACCGTCGGTGTATCCTCGGCGCAGTGCTATCGGTTGCAAGGACGCGAAATGGCGGCTGAATCTTCGACGGTCTTCTTTTTCGATGTCGACAATACGCTTCTCGACAACGACCAAGTGACGCGGGACTTGAAGTTGCACATCCGCGACGTCGCGGGCGAGGTTTGCGAGTCGCAGTACTGGACGATCTTCGAAGAGCTTCGTGCGAAAGTCGGTTATGCGGACTATCTGGGCACTCTGCAGCGATTTAGGCAGGAGCATCCGCAGGACGTCGACTTCCGGAAAATTTCTTCCTACTTGCTCGATTACCCTTTCTCGTTTCGGCTATTCGCGGGAGCGATGGACGCGATCGAATTTGCCGATGAGCTTGGAAAGCCAGCGATTCTATCGGACGGCGACGTCGTGTTTCAACCATGGAAAATCCTGCGTTCAGGCTTGGACGCGGCCGTGGGGCACCGCGTGATGATCTACATCCATAAGGAAGAGGAGCTTGCGACGGTTGAGAAGAAGCATCCCGCGAACCACTATGTGATGATCGACGACAAGATTCGCCTGCTGACAGCGATCAAACAGGTCTGGAAGGAGAGGGTCACGACCGTGTTCGTTCGCCAAGGGCACTATGCCCACGACGCCGAGTTGGTGGCGAAATATCCTGCCGCAGATATCTCGATCGAGAAGATCGGGGATTTGGTCGATGTCGAGCCCGCCCGGTTGACCGAGCTCTGACAAAATGGAGAGGTTGTGAGGAACGACAACTATCCTGGCGCGTCGGAGTCGATCCGCAACCTCAACAGTGTTCCGGGACGCTACGAAGTTCTGGAGGAGCACGGGAAGTTCCGGATCGTTAAGTTCAGCCCCTTGACCTTCGACGGATATGCGATCTGGGTGGTCAACGAGCGGGGCTTTCTTTGGGAGCCAGCGGCCTCTTTAGAGGCCGCCCATGCTTATTTGCAAGGGGACGAAGCGCGCGAATATAACGAACCGAACTAGTTCGAGAGGGCACGGTCGATCGCGTTCGTTAGCTGCTTTTCGCCGGTCGCGCCTTGGTAGGCCAGCTCACCTTCCCACTTGAAGGTGATCCGGCCGTGCTTGTCGACCACATACACCGCGGGCCTGGCCCCGCCCGAAATGGTTCGAGGGAGCCCGCGGCAAACGCTCTGCATCTGGCAGAACCGTTCCCGGATGTGGAGGAACCATTCCCGCAAGTGGAGGAACCGTTCCCGCAAGTGGAGGAACCGTTCCGGCAAGTGGAGGAACCGTTCCCCGATGTGGAGGAACCGTTCCGGCAAGTGGAGGAACCGTTCCGGCAAGTGGAGGAACCGTTCCCGGATGTGGAGGAACCGTTCCCGCAAGTGGAGGAACCGTTCCCGCAAGTGGAGGAACCGTTCCCGCGACCTCTGGGATCATCCCCGCGAGTTCCGCAACCGCTGCTTCGAGCAACCTTCCGCTGAACCGGTGCCGGA